>JALYNA010000115.1 GCA_030773455.1 Actinomycetota bacterium | reverse complement strand
GGGCCGACCACGGCCCCTCCAGGAGGCTCACCCGACCGCCAGCCGCACGCCGCCGGCGGCCGGCGGGTCCTGCGCATCGGTGGGGTCGCCGGCGTCCTGGCTCATGGCACGACCGTGGCGAGTCCGTCCGGTGCGCCCTAGGGTCCAACGACCCTGCCGGGCCGCCGGCGGCGCGGCCTCCCTGCAGGGCCCCGCCGCGAGCCTGCGAGCGGCGGGGGCAGGGAGGTCCTTTCTCAGTGGGCGGCCTCGTAGGCCTCGACCACGCTGGCCGGGATGCGTCCGCGGTCGCTGACCGCATGGCCGTTCTTGCGGGCCCAGTCACGGATGGCACCGGCCTGCTCGCGGTCCATCCGGCCGCCTCCACCGGTGGCCCGCGACCGGCCGCCGCCGGAGGCCCGGCCGCTGCCGCGGCCGACCTTGCGCGCGGCCTGCACGTACCGAGAGAACGCGTCACGCAACTCCTGCGCGTTCTTGTCCGACAGGTCGATCTCGTAGTTCGTGCCGTCGAGCGAGAAACTCACCGTCTCGTCCGCGGGCACGTTCTCGTCGAGGTCGTCACTGAGGATGACCTGCACCTTGCGCGCCATTCGCCTGCTCCACTCCCACACCGCTCGGTCGGCCGGGGCATACTGCACCTCGGCCGGAACTGCTGTCGGGAACCGACGATAGACCATTTACGCCCGGGCGGAGCACACCACGCACAATGGAGTGAGAAAAGGCACCCGGCAGTTCAGGAGGGAAGCGGCCGGACCAAAGGGAACAGGATCGTCTCTCGGATGCCCAATCCGGTGAGCGACATCATGAGCCGGTCCATGCCCATGCCCATGCCACCGGTCGGTGGCATGCCGTACTCGAGCGCTTCGAGGAAGTCCTCGTCGAAGGCCATCGCCTCGGGGTCGCCCTTGGCGGCGAGCACGGCCTGGGCCACCAGTCGCTCGCGCTGCGCCACCGGGTCAACCAGCTCGGAGTAGGCCGTCGCGCGCTCCACCCCGGCGATGTAGAGGTCCCACTTCTCGGCCAGGCCGGGCTGCGACCGGTGCGCCCGGGTCAGCGGCGAGGTGTCCAGGGGGTAGTCGACGACGAAGGTCGGCTCCTGCAGCGTGCCCTGGACCAGCGCCTCGAACAGCTCCTCGACGACCTTGCCCGGGAGCCACGCCGGGTCGACGCCGACGTCGTGCCGCTCGGCGAGGGCGCGCAGCGTCTGCAGCGGCGTCTCCGCCGTGACCTGCTCTCCGACGGCGTCGGACACCAGCGTGTAGAGCGGCACCTGCCGCCACTCCCCCGACAGGTCGATCTCGGTGCCGTCGTTGTGCCGCGCCACGGTGTCGCCGAACAGCGCAGTACAGCACTCCTGCGTCAATTCGCGGGTCAGCGTGGCCATCTCCTGGTAGTCGGCATACGCCTGGTACGCCTCGAGCATCGCGAACTCCGGCGAGTGGGTGCTGTCAGCACCCTCGTTGCGGAAGTTGCGGTTCACCTCGAAGACGCGATCCAGCCCGCCGACGATGCACCGCTTGAGGAAGAGCTCCGGCGCGATGCGCAGGTACAGATCGAGGTCGAATGCGTTCATGTGCGTGCGGAACGGCCGAGCGGCGGCGCCGCCGTGCACGGTCTGCAGCATCGGCGTCTCGACCTCGAGATAGCCGCGTGAGGCGAGGCCGGAACGCAGCGTGGACATGACCGTCGCGCGCTGGCGCACCGTCCGCCGCGCCTCGTCCCGCACGATGAGGTCCACGTAACGGCGGCGGACCCGCAATTCCTCGCTCATCGGCTTGTGCGCCACCGGCAGAGGCCGCAGCGCCTTGGCGGTCAGCTGCCAGGAGTCGGCGAACACCGAGAGCTCTCCGCGCCGCGACGTCCCGACCTCGCCGTCGACGAAGACGTGATCGCCGAGGTCGACGTCGGCCTTCCACGCGGCCAGCGGCTCCTCTCCGACCCGGTCCAGGGAGAGCATGACCTGCAACTCGGCGTCGCCCTCACGCAGCGTCGCGAAGCACAGCTTGCCGGTGTTGCGGACGAAGATGACCCGCCCGGTGACGCCGACCCGCTCGCCCGTCGTCGTGTCCGGCTCGAGGTCGGGGTGCTGCGCGCGGACCTCCGCCAGGGTGGTCGTGCGGGCGACGGCGACCGGGTAGGGGTCGACGCCGGCCTCGCGCATCCGGTCCAGCTTCGCCCGGCGCACCCGGAGCTGTTCGGGCAGTTCGTCGTCGGTCGGTGTCGCCGCGCCGCCCGGGGCCTGTTCACTCACGGGAGTCGAGCCTACGGGGAGCCGGGACGCCGTCCTGCCGCCTGCTGCCGCTCGAAGGCCAGCCGCAGTCCGTGCACGGTGAGGTCGGGCTCCCGCTCGCCGATCGACCGGCAGCTGCCGGCCACCAGGGGCGCCAGCCCGCCGGTGGCGACGACGACCGGCGGGGCGCCGAACTGCGCGACCAGCTCGGCGGCGATCCGGGCCACCAGCCCGTCGACCAGGCCGGCGAAGCCGAGCACCAGACCGGACTGCAGGGCCGCGACGGTGTTCTTGCCGATCGCCTGCGCCGGCACGGTGAGCTCCACCGAGCGCAGCTGCGCCGCGCGGGCGGCCAGGGCCTCCAGACTCACCTCCACGCCCGGGGCCAGGGCCCCGCCGAGGAACTGCCCGTCGGGCCCGACCGCGTCGACGTTGGTCGAGGTGCCGAAGTCGACGACGACGACCGGGCGCCCGCACCCGTCCGGACGGCGTCCGTACAGCTCGTGTGCGGCCAGCGCGGTGACCACGCGGTCGGCGCCGACCTCTCGGGGGTTGTCGACGTGCAGCGGGACGCCGGTCCGCACGCCCGGGCCGATGAGGACGACGGGCACCTCGAGGGAGTCCAGCAGCGTGCGCAGTGCCGGGAGCAGCGCGGGCACCGTCGAGCAGGCCGACACGCCGGTGACCTCGGTGTCGCGCAGCAGCCCGCGCCAGAGCATCCGCAGCTCGTCGGCGGTGGCCCGCGGCGCCGTCGTCACCCGCCAGCCGCCGACCCGTCGCGCACCGTCGAAGGTGGCCAGGACGGTCTGGCTGTTGCCGACGTCGACGGTGAGCAGCACCGGTCAGTCCGCCCGCAGGTCGAGGGCGAGGTCGAGGATCGGCGCGGAGTGGGTGAGCCCGCCGACCGACACGTAGTCGACGCCGGTCGCGGCCACGGCGCGGGCCACCCCGAGGGTCAGCCCGCCGGTCGCCTCGAGTTCGGCCCGGCCGCCGACCAGGGCCACGACCTCGCGCAGCACCTCGGGCGGCATGTTGTCGCAGAGCAGGAAGTCCGCGCCGGCCTCGACCGCCTCGACCGCCTGGTCGGGCACGTCGACCTCCACCTGCACCGCCACCCGCGGCGCCCGCTCCCGCACCGCGGCGACGGCGGCGGCCACCGACCCCGCGGCGGCGACGTGGTTGTCCTTGACCATGGCGACGTCGTAGAGCCCCATGCGCTTGTTCGACCCGCCGCCGCAGCGGACGGCGTACTTCTCCAGCGGCCGCAGCCCCGGGGTGGTCTTGCGGGTGTCGAGGACGACCGCCCCGGTGCCCTCGACCGCGTCGACCCACCGGCGGGTGAGCGTGGCGATGCCGCTGGCCCGGCTGGCGATGTTCAGCGCGCTGCGCTCGGCGGCTAGCAGGGCGCGCACCGGCCCGCGGACGGTGAGCAGCACGTCGCCGCGGACCACCCGGTCGCCGTCGGCGGCGCCCGGGGTGAGCGTGGCGCCGGGGGCCAGCCGGGTGAAGACGCGGGCGGCGACCGGCAGGCCGGCGACGACGCCGTCGGCGCGGGCGACGAGGTCCGCGGTGCCCAGCTGCGCGGTCGGCACGGTGGCGGCGCTGGTGACGTCGTGCGCGACGGCCAGGTCGGGGTCGCCGGGCAGCGGCGCGCCGCCGGTGAGGTCCTCGGCGAGGGTCCGCTCGACCAGCTCGGCCACCCACGCCTCGGACAGCCCGGTGCCCTCCAGCGATCGCGGGTCGCTCACCACGGCCGCACTCCCGGCGTCCCCACCAGGCGGCGGGTCACCTCCAGGGAGCCGTCCTCGTCGAGTCGCACGTCCAGATGCACCCGCCAGTCCTCCTCGGTCTCGGGGTGGTCCTCGCGCCAGTGGCAGCCGCGGGTTTCCTCGCGGGCCGCGGCCGCGGTGGCCACGGCACCGGCCACGGTGAGCAGGTCGGTGGCCTCCCAGCCGGCCACGCCGGGCGCGGCGTCCGTGTCGAGCCCGGCGGCGAGGGCGGCCAGCCGGCCGCTCGCCTCGGCCAGCCCGGCAC
>JALYNA010000114.1 GCA_030773455.1 Actinomycetota bacterium | reverse complement strand
CGGCGCGCTCCAGGAACTGGATGTCGTCGATGAGCAGGAAGTCGATGTCCCGGTAGCGGCGGCGGAAGTCCTCGGCTCGGCCGGAGTGCACCAGGTTGATGAACTCGTTGGTGAACTCCTCGGTGCTTACGTAGCGCACCCGGACGTTGGGGAACATCCGCGCTGCGTAGTGGCCGATGGCGTGCAGCAGGTGGGTCTTGCCCAGCCCGGAGTCGCCGTAGATGAACAGCGGGTTGTAGGCGCGGGCCGGCGCCTCGGCCACCGCGACCGCTGCGGCGTGGGCGAACCGGTTGCTGTTGCCGATGACGAAGGAGTCGAAGACGTACTTGGGGTTCAGCCCCGGGCCCGGCGCGCCCGCCGGAGGCCGGCGGTCGCCGAACAGCGGGACGGCGTCCCCGCCGCCGCGTGACCCGCTCCGACGGCCGCGGGACGGCGACCCCGGCTGCTCGGCGCGCTCGCCGGTGTCCAGGTCGAACGGCAGCACCGCGACGCCGTCCTCGTCGAGGTCGGTGCCGCCCCAGTCCCGTTCGGCGGCGCGCGTGCCGCGGCCGGCCGGGGGCCGGGCCGGCGGGCTCCAGTCGGCGGGGGTCCACTCCTCGGTGTCCCGGTCGGCGGGGCGCGCGTCGGGTGCGGCGTCGCCGTCCTCCCAGGCCGGCCGGACGTCGGCGCGGACGCCGAACGCGCTGCGCCCGTCGTCGGCACGGTCGCGGGTCTCCCGGTCCTCTTCGGCGCGCTGGGCCTCGACCGCCGACCACGGACGGCGGGTCGGCGGCTCCGGCGCGGCCGTGGCCGGTGGGCGGGCGGGGCTGTCCTCGACCTGGACGGCGACGCGGATGTCCCGCCCCAGGTGCTCGGACAGCGCCTCGGCCAGCACCCGGCGCATCCGGGACTCCAGCACGGTCTGGGTGAACTCGTTGGGCGCCGACAGCACCGCGGTGTCCTCGAAGACGCCGACCGGGCGGGTCAGGTTCAGCATCGCGTTCTGCTGCGGGGACAGGCTCGTCGCCAGCCGCTCGCGGATCTGGTCCCAGACCGTCGCCAGGTCCACCGTGGCATCGGCCATGGCCCTCGTCCTCCAGGTTCCGTGTGTCGTGGGCTCCGCCGTCCCGTCCGCTGCCGGGGCCCGTCGTCCCCCGATGGGTCCCCCCACTGTGGACATCCGGACACACGGTCCACACCGGTGTCCACAGGCTGTGCACGGTCGGCGACGCCGGCGCACCGGCACCCGTACGGTGCGCCGGGCAGAGGCATCGCCGCTGGTCAGGGGCGAGTCGTCGCGGTTGTCCGGAGGGCGTGGTGTTCGGTCGGCACCGACAGGGCGGCCTCTGGGCCGGACGTCGGTGTCCGGTGTGGAGCGACGGCGACGCTAACAGCCCGTCCACAGCCCGGCAACGAGCCGCTGGGGCGCCCTCCGGCGCGCCGCAGGGTGTGTCGTCTGCGTTCCGCGGCGCGGCACCGAGGGCCGCGGGCCGCGCCGGGGGAGCCTGGGTGGTCGGCGCCCGCCCGGGCCCCGGTTCCCCCGCTCGCTCGGCTATGCTGGTCGGCGACCCGTGGACGGGGAGCCGGCTCTCGCCGTGTGCCCGTCCCGCCGTGTGCGCCCGCCTTCCGGTGGGCACACCCCGTCGATGCCGTGTAGTGGGAGTACCTCGTGAGCAAGCGCACGTTCCAGCCGAACAACCGCCGCCGGTCCAAGACCCACGGCTTCCGGCTGCGGATGCGCACCCGCGCGGGCCGGGCGATCATCGCCGGCCGTCGGCGCAAGGGTCGCGAGAAGCTCTCCGCCTGAGGTGCTGCCCGCGCAGGCACGCCTGCGCCGGCGTCCGGAGTTCACCGCGGTCGTCCGGTCCGGCAGGCGTGCCGGACGGCCGACCATGGTGCTCCATTACCTCCCCGAACGGCCCGTGACCACGCCTCCCGGCGACACCGGGACGGCAGGCGTTCCACGGGCCGGTTTCGTGGTGGGCCGGACGGTGGGGAACTCGGTGGTGCGCCACCGCGTCACCCGCCGGCTGCGCGCGGTCGTGCTCGTCCAGCTCGACCGGCTGCCCGCCACCGCGGACCTGGTCGTCCGCGCCCGGCCGGAGGCGGCGACCGCCACCTCGGCGGACCTGGCGCGCGACCTCGCCGCCGGGC
>JALYNA010000113.1 GCA_030773455.1 Actinomycetota bacterium | reverse complement strand
GCGGGCGCCCTCCCGGACGGGGCGCCCGCCGTCGGCCGTTGCTGTGTCCTGCACCACCCACCCGGAACCGTCGCCTCCCCGCGTCCTTCCTCACCGGGGACGCTGCGCCGACCGCGGTGGCCCCCGGCTGCGCCGGCCGATGAGACGATCACGGTGGTCACCGCCGACCGGGATCTCAGCCGCCGGGCGCTGCTCACCTACGCCCAGCTGCCGGTGCTCTACCGCTACATGGCTGCCGCCGAACCCCAGATGGGACGACGCCTGCCCGGACTGGTGCGGCGCAGCGCTCTGCAGCTGCAGTCCGTGGAGGCGCACACCACCGTCGAGACGTCGCTGACTGGCGCGGCGGCCACGCGGCTGGACGAGGTGGCGCAAGCGGTCCGGCGCAGCGCCAACGCTGGGCTTGGTCACATCACCGTCGCCGAGCTCGGCGATTGGGTCACCCAATTGCACGCCGCTCAGGACGCCGGCGAGTTCCTGTTCGCCGAGACCGTCTTCCTCGTCACAGCAGTCCGGCCCCACTGACCGGACAGGAACCGGATGGCCCATGGGGAGCAAGCCGTCTCGCATGCCGATCCCCTGCGGAACGGGTCTGAACTCGGTCGCTGAGGGGCGTGGCGGTCTGCTCGGCTTGGTCCTGTGGCGTTGGCAATCAGGGATCCTCGGCGTACCGGCGCGGCGTTCGGTCCTCACCGATACGTTTGGACCGATGGATCATCCTGCTGGCCAATTCGGGCCCGAGTGGCGGTCTTGGTGGGCGTGTCAGGCACCGAGGTGAGCTGGGCTTTCATAGTCTCGCGGTCGGTCTTCCCCTGATCCCCCGGCCGCGGGGTGATGCTGATGTCTGTGCAGCCGCGGTCGTGGCCGGAGCCGGCGCCGGAGGTGGCGGCGGCGGTGCGGGCGGCCTACCGGCGGCGGCAGCCGCCGTTGCCGGTGACCATCCGGGATCGGCTGGGTGAGCTGTTCCCGGACGAGGAGCTCGTCGAGGCCTTCGGCTTGCGGGGCCGGCCGGGCTGGTCACCGGGGCGGCTGGCGCTGGTCACGGTGTTGCAGATGGCGGAGAACCTGACCGATCGGCAGGCCGCCGACGCGGTGCAGGACAAGCTGTCGTGGAAGTACGCGCTGGGGCTGGGCCTGGATGACGAGGGGTTTGACGCCTCGGTGCTGGTGGAGTTCCGGGCCCGGGTCGTCGAACATGGCCTGGAGCAGCGTGCGTTGGACCTGCTGCTGACCGCGCTGGTCGAACACGGGCTGGTCGGCCCGGGTGGGCGGGCGCGGACCGACTCCAGGCACGTGGTCTCGGCGGTGCGGGACCTCAACCGGCTGGAGCTGGCTGGTGAGAGCGTGCGGGCCTGCGTGGATGCGCTGGCGGCGGCGGCGCCGGACTGGCTGGCCGGCCAGGTCGACGTCGCGGACTGGGCCGGCCGCTACGGCGCCCGGATCGACACCTGGCGGCTGCCGACCTCGAAAACCAAGCGCGCCGAACTCGCCGACGCCTACGGCCGCGACGGGGTGAGGCTGCTGCGCGCGGTGCACAGCGAGCAAGCCCCGGCCTGGCTGCGCGAACTGCCGGCGGTCGACGTGCTGCGCCGGGTGCTGGTGCAGAACTACCTGGTTACCACCGATATCCGCGGGCGGGAGGTGATCAGGATGCGGGAGGCCGAGCGTGACGGTCTCCCGCCCGGCAGGCTGCGGATCAGCTCCCCGTATGACCCCGACGCCCGCTGGGCGGCCAAGGGCGAGGACCTGTTCTGGAACGGCTACAAGGTGCACCTGACCGAGACCTGTCCGCCGCCCGAGCCGGCAGCCGAGGACGGCCGGGCCGAGGACGATCCGGGCGCGGAGCGGCCGAACCTGATCACCAACGTGGCGACCACCGACGCCACCGTGCCCGACGCGAAGATGACCGAGCCGATCCACGCCGCGCTGGCGGAGCGCAACCTGCTGCCCGCCGAGCACCTCGTCGACTCCGGCTATCCGTCCGCGGCCGGAGTCATCGACAGCGCCCGCCGCTGGGGCATCACACTGGTCAGCCCGCTGCTGGCCGACTCCTCACCCCAGGCCCGGGCCGGCGCCGGCTACGACCGAGCGGCCTTCACCATCGACTTCGACGCTCAGCACGCCACCTGCCCGCAGGGGCAGACCAGCACCTGGTGGAACCCGGTCACCCAACGCGGCACCGACGCCATCGTGATCAAGTTCGCCGCCGCAACGTGTGGCCCGTGCCCGGTGCGCGAGCAGTGCACCCGCTCGACCGTGTTGTCACGGATCGGTCGCCAGCTCACCGTGCCGCCCCGGGAGATCCACCAAGCCCAGCAGACCGCTCGAGCCGCCCAGCACACCGCCGACTGGCAGGCCCGCTACTCCGCCCGCGCCGGCGTCGAGGGCACCGTGCATCAGGCGGTCGCGGTCACCGGCATGCGGCGCACCCGCTACCGCGGGCTGGCCAAGACCCGCCTGCAACACGTCTTCTCCGCGGTCGCGCTCAACCTGATCCGCCTGGACGCCTACTGGAACGGACATCCCCTGGACCGGGCGAGAACCAGCCACCTGTCCCGGCTCGACATCGCGCTGGCCGCCTGACCGAATTGGCCAGCAGGATCATGGATGAGCCGACGCAGGTGGCGGTCCTGTCCTCGATCCCGGTCGAGTACCGGCTGGTGCCCGGCACGCGAGGCACCCTCGTCATCTTTCACGGCGGGCACATGCGGGCCGGGGGAAGTCCGTGTGCCCGAGGACCACCCGTCCCTGCGGGCGCAGGACCCGGGTGATCTCCGTCAGGAGGGCCCCTGGGTCCTGGAGGCACTCCATGGTGTTGTGGGAGATGACGGCATCGACGCTGCTGTCGGCCAACGGCAGCGGATCGGCCAGGTCGTGCCGAACTCCGCGGGCCTGGGGCAGCCGGGCCGCCATCGCCTTGAGCGCGTGGGGGTTGAGGTCGATGCCGGTCAACCGGCATCGGGGCGCACGGTGGGCCACCTCGACCAGCGTGCGGCCCTGTCCGGCGCCAAGATCCACTACCTGCTCGGCGCCGTCAACCACCGCAAGCTCAGCAAGCCGGCGGTGCACGTCAGGAGTCTCGAGGGCACGTCAGGAGTCTCGAGGCTCACAGACGCCTGCCCAGCCGGCCGGTCTCCACCATCGACTGATTGTGGCCGCGTTGCTGCCAAGTAGCGACCGCCCTCCTGTCCGTTTCCGAACGACAAGCGACACCCGGCCGAGGCGGCTATGCCGTTGCCCGGTGTGCCGCAAGCGGATCCGCTTACGGGATTGAGCTTCGAATCGAATCACCGCTCTCGCGATGCCGGCTGCCCGTGCCGTTCAGACCCTGATGACGCGAAGGGGGGAGTGAGCGGTCGCAATCCGCTCGAAGTCCTCGTCCTGCGTGACGACCGGCAGCCCATGCACGACGGCCGTGGCTGCGATCAGCGCGTCCGTGAGCCGGATCGTGCGGTGGATGCCCGCGCGCCGGCAGTCGATGACCAGTCGTGCCCACGCCGACATCACCGGCTCGCTGATCGGGATGGGATCAGACTGTCGTGCGAGAGAGAGGGTGTCCGCTCGCCGAGCCAGGACGTCGTCGTCGGCGGCGGCGAGGACACCGAGCTCCAGCTCGCCGAGCGTGACGACCGACACCGCGACCCGCTCGGGCAGCAGCCCGAGTGGGCGGGCCGTCTCCGTGGCGATGAAAACCGACGTGTCGAGCAGGCCCGACGTCACAGGTCGGCCAGGGTGTCACCAGCGACCTCATCGAGGTCGCTCCGCAAGCCCGGGTCCGCGGCTCGGTGCTCCAGCTGCTCCCGCAGCGCCGATCCCGACAGCCACCGTGTCCGACCACCATGGGGGACGATATCCGCGACGGGCTCGCCACGGACGGTAAGAGTGACCCGCTCGCCTGCGCGTAGGGCGTCTATCACACGGGCCGTCTCGTTGCGGAGCTCCCTGACGCCCACGTCCATGTGCGACAACGTAGCACCAGTCCGGCATGCGCGTATTCCACTCACCGCATCCCGTCGGCTTCGGCGCCTTTCGTGTACCGCGCCGGGTCAGGGGGCGAGCACGGCCCAGACGTGCTTGGCCTCGCCGGTGACGTACCAGCCGTGGTCGGTGGCCAGTTCGGCGATGAGGTAGAGCCCGAGGCCGCCCTCGCTGGGGTCGCGGTCGACGGCGGGGGTCGGCGGCGTGTGCGGCGCGCCGTCGCGGACCTCGATCAGCCAGGCGTCGCCGAGGGGGCGCACCGCGGCGCGGACGTTGCCGCCGCCGTGCCGCAGCGCATTGGAAGCCATCTCGTCGAGAGCCAGGACCAGCCGGTCGCACAGGTCGCTCAGCTGGCGACCGGCGAGATGGGCACGTACCTCGGCGCGGACGACGGGCAGCTGGGCCACGGTCCGCAGGTCCCACACGAAGCGGTCGGGAGCCGCGGGCGGCCGTGCGGACGGCCAGAGCTGTCTGGCCGCCTCGCCTGTCACGCCGTGGTCCCCTCACGTGCTCGTGCCCGCCCGGAGGCGCACCTGACCCCTCGCCCGACGGGCGCGGCGGACAGACGGCTCTTCGCGAGCCGGACACTGCCGTATGCGTCCCCCGGTGCACCCCTAAACATGGTGAGGCCGGCGTCACAGTGGGCTCATCGGTGGGACGCGCTCGCGACCGCGGCGCCGCTGCCGTGACCGGCGCGACACCGCGGCCGAGGCCCGTGAGCCCGCGCCCTGACGGCCGGGGGTCCGCCCCTCAGCTGCCCAGCGCGGTCACGTATGCCCGGACGGCGGACGGATCACGCATGACCGGTCCCATCACCGCCACCCCGGCGGCGCCGGCTGCCAGCAGGGCGGGCACGTCGTCGGGCCCGACCCCGCCGAGGGCGTACGCCGGGGGCCCGAGCGGCTGCAGGCGGGCGAACCCCTCGACGCCGAGGGCGGGGCCGTAGCCGGGCTTGGACGCGGTGGGGAAGACGGGGGAGAAGAAGGCCCAGTCGCAGCCCTCGGCACGGGCCCGTGCCAGCTCGGACGCCGAGTGGCAGGAGCGGCCGACGAGTGTCGGGCGCGGGTCGGGGAACGGGTCGGCCGCGGCGAGGTGGACCGCACCCGACCCGGCCGGTCCAGCGGTGACCAGGAGCCCGCCGACCGGCTCGAGCACCGCCCGCAGGTCTGCGGCGAGGGCGGCGCGCTCGTCGTCCGGCAGGTCCCTGTCCCGCAGCACCACGGCCCGGGCGCCGGCGGCGACGGCGTGGGCCATCACCTCGGTCAGGGGTCCGGCGGCCTGCGTGCGGTCGGTGACGACCACCAGCCGCGGCAGATTCACAGCTCGGGCAGGCCCTCGAAGGAGGTGGACGCCTCGGCGTGCCAGCGGCGCGGGATGCGGCCGGCGCGGCGGGCCAGCCGGCCGCCCTCGACCGCCTGCCGCATCGCCAGGGCCATCATCTCCGGGTCGCGGGCTCGGGTCACCGCCGAGGCCAGCAGCACCGCGTCGCAGCCGAGCTCCATGGCCAGCGCGGCGTCCGAGGCGGTACCGATGCCGGCGTCCAGCATGACCGGGACGTCGACGCCCTCGCGCAGCAGCGCGATGTTGTGCGGGTTGCGGATGCCCAGCCCGCTGCCGATTGGCGACCCCAGCGGCATGACCGCGGCACACCCGGCGTCGGCCAGCCGGCGGCCGAGGATGGGGTCGTCGGTGGTGTAGGCGAGCACGGTGAAGCCGTCGGCGACCAGCTGCTCCGCGGCGTCGAGCAGCTCGACGGCGTCGGGCAGCAGGGTGTGCTCGTCGCCGATCACCTCGAGCTTCACCCAGGGCGTGCCGAACGCCTCGCGGGCCATCCGCGCGGTGAGCACTGCCTCGCGGGCGGTGCGGCAGCCGGCGGTGTTGGGCAGCAGCCGCACCCCGCAGCGGTCGAGCACCTCGAGCATCGACGCGCTGGACGACGCCTCCACCCGGCGCAGCGCCACCGTCACCAGCTGGGTGCCCGAGGCCCGCACCGCCGCCTCGAGGGTCTCCAGGCTGGGCACCCCGCCGGTGCCGAGCAGCAGCCGCGAGGTGAACGTCTCGCCGGCGATCGCGAACGGGTCGGCGGCCTCCTCGCGGGCGAGCGCCGGGGCCAGCTCCTGTGTGGTCATCTCATCCTCCTGCGGTCGGGGCGAGGACCTCAAGGGTGTCACCCGGGGAGAGCCGGGTGCCGGGCCAGCTGCTGCGGGGGACGACGTCGCCGTTGAGCGCGACCGCGACCCGGTCGTGCCCGCCGCTGCGCGCGGCGACCAGGTCGGCCACGGTCGCGTCCTCGGGCAAGTCGGTGGTCTCGCCGTTGACGGTCACCTGCACGGTCGTCAGCTCCTCGTCGGCGCGGTGGGAAAGCGGTCGGCGGTGAAGGGCACGGCGAGGTCGGGCAGCGCGTCGGTGGCCAGCAGCTCGGCGGTCACCTCGGCGGTCACCGGGGTGAGCAGCACGCCGTTGCGGTGGTGTCCGGTGGCCAGCACCAGGCCGGGCAGTGGGCCCGGGCCGAGCAGTGGGGCGTTGTCCGGGGTGCCCGGCCGCCAGCGGGCGAGCGTCTCGGCCAGCTCCAGCTCGCTGATCCCGGGGACGACGTCGATCGCGTCGTGCAGCAGGTCGTGCACCCCGCCGGCGGTGACGGTCGGGTCGAAGCCGCGGTCCTCCGTCGTGGCGCCGACGATGAGCCGGTCGCCCCCGTAGGGCACCAGGTAGACGTGCCGGCCACGGACCAGCGCGCGAACCGTGCCCTCGAGCAGGTCGGCGGCCCCGGCCAGGCGCAGAATCTGGCCCTTCACCGGGCGCACCGGCAGCGCCGGAACCCCGGGCAGGGCGCCGCTGTGCGCGCCC
>JALYNA010000112.1 GCA_030773455.1 Actinomycetota bacterium | reverse complement strand
CACCGGCGAGGGCGGGCTCTCGGTGCACCACCGGCACGGTGGGGAGCTGGTGTTCCAGATCGGCACCGCCTACTTCGGCTGCCGCGACGAGCACGGCCGGTTCGACCTGCAGCGGCTCAAGGACCTCATCGCCTCGGCGCCGGTGCACGCGCTGGAGATCAAGCTCAGCCAGGGCGCCAAGCCCGGCCTGGGCGGCGTCCTGCCCGGGCCCAAGGTGTCGGCGGAGATCGCCGCGGCCCGCGGCGTCCCCGAGGGCGTGGACTGCGTGAGCCCCTCGCGGCACGCGGAGTTCTCCGACGCCGACAGCCTGCTCGACTGGGTCGAGCTGCTCGCCGCCGAGACCGGACTGCCGGTCGGCATCAAGTCCGCCGTCGGCGACATGGACTTCTGGCATGAGCTGACCGAGCTGATGGCGACCACCGGCCGCGGCGTGGACTTCGTGACGGTGGACGGCGGCGAGGGCGGCACCGGCGCGGCACCGCTCATCTTCACCGACTCGGTGTCCCTGCCCTTCCAGCTCGGCTTCGCGCGCGTCCACTCCGTGTTCGCCCGCGCGGGGCTGCACGAGCAGGTCACCTTCGTCGGGGCCGGCAAGCTCGGCCTGCCCGACAACGCGATCGTGGCCTTCGCCCTCGGCTGCGACCTGGTCAACGTCGGCCGCGAGGCGATGCTCGCCATCGGCTGCATCCAGGCGCAGAAGTGCCACACCGACACCTGCCCGACCGGCGTCGCCACGCAGAACCCGTGGCTGGCGCACGGCCTGGACCCGCGGCTGAAGGCGGTGCGGGCAGCGAGCTACATCGGGACGCTGCGCCGCGACCTGGTCAAGGTCGCCGAGGCCTGCGGCGTCGAGCACCCGAGCCTGATCGGCTCCTCCTCCGTCGAGGTGCTCACCGGCCGGACGGCGTCGACCCCGCTGACGGAGGTCTACGGCTACCGGCCGGGATGGGGGCTGCCCTCGGTCGCCGACCGCGAGGAGATCGTCCGGATCATGACGGCCGAGGCGCCGCAGGGCGGGTCGGCCATCCCCTCGGAGGACGCCGCCCGCTGACCCTCGGGCATAGGAAGCAATACCTACGTCCGGGCGCGCCAGACGTAGGTATTGCTTCCTATGCCTGGCCGCGGAGGAGTTCCTCGAAGGAGGGGACGTCGGCGAAGGGGTCTACCGGCCGTTTGGCAGACGGGCGGCCGGCGACCAGGTCGGCCAGCTCGCCGGCCGCGCGGTCGATCCGCCGGGCCAGCGCCGCGTCGACGCCGTCCGCCCCCGCCCAGTCCTCCGACGCGGCGAAGACACCGGTGGGCGCCGGGATCGCCCGCAGGTAGGCGAACAGCGGCCGCATGGCGTGCTCGATGACCAGCGAGTGCCGGGCCGTGCCGGCCGTGGCGCCCAGCAGCACCGGCGTCCCGGTGAGGGAGTCCTTGTCCAGGACGTCGAAGAACGTCTTGAACGGCCCGCTGTAGGACGCCGAGAACACCGGCGTCACCGCTCAGCCCGTTGGCGCCGAGCACGGTGGCGATCGCCGCGCGCAGCGACCCGCCCGCGAACCCGGTGACCAGGTTGTCGGCCAGGTCGCGGGCGTGCGTGCGCAGCTCGACGACCTCCACCGTGGCGTCCTCGCCCAGCTCGCGGAGGGCCGCGACGGTGGCGGCCGTCAGCCGGTCGGCCAGCAGCCGGGTGGACGACGGCGTCGACAGCCCGGCGCTGACCACGGCCAGGGTGTGGGTGCTCATCGACCCACCTCCGGTGCAGGAGCGGAACGGCTGCGCCGTGCTGCCGAGCTGTTCACCGTGCGGAGACCTCCTCGGGGGTGCGCTTCCGGGCGGCGACCAGCGAGGCGTGCGTCGGGGCGTCGGGCACGTGCGCGGGCTTGAGCGCGGCGAACTCCCGGCGCAAGACCGGCACGACCTCCTCGCCGAGGATGTCCAGCTGCTCGAGCACCGTCGTCAGCGGCAGGCCGGCGTGGTCGATGAGGAACAGCTGGCGCTGGTAGTCCCCGACGTACTCGCGGAAGCCGAGGGTCCGCTCGATGACCTGCTGCGGCGAGCCGACCGTCAACGGCGTCTCGCGGGAGAAGTCCTCCAGCGACGGACCGTGGCCGTAGACCGGCGCGTTGTCGAAGTACGGGCGGAATTCGCGGACGGCGTCCTGGCTGTTCTTGCGCATGAACACCTGACCGCCCAGCCCGACGATCGCCTGGTCGGCGGCGCCGTGGCCGTGGTGCTCGAAGCGGGAGCGGTAGAAGTCCACCATCCGCTGGGTGTGCTCCTTCGGCCAGAAGATGTGGTTGTGGAAGAAGCCGTCGCCGTAGTAGGCGGCCTGCTCGGCGATCTGCGGGGACCGGATCGAGCCGTGCCACACGAACGGCGGGACGCCGTCCAGCGGCCGCGGGGTGGAGGTGAAGCCCTGCAGCGGCGTACGGAACCGCCCCGACCAGTCGACGACGTCGGAGTCCCACAGCCGGCGCAGCAGCGCGTAGTTCTCCACCGCCAGAGGAAGGCCGTTGCGGATGTCCTGCCCGAACCACGGGTAGACCGGGCCGGTGTTCCCCCGGCCCATCATCAGGTCGACCCGGCCGCCGGCCAGGTGCTGCAGCATCGCGTAGTCCTCGGCGATCTTCACCGGGTCGTTGGTGGTGATCAGCGTGGTCGCCGTCGACAGCTGCAGCGTGGACGTCTG
>JALYNA010000111.1 GCA_030773455.1 Actinomycetota bacterium | reverse complement strand
AGCACCCGCCCCGACGGGTCCAGGACGACGACCCGTGCGGTCGGCCGGACCCAGGGCCGCTCGGTCACGGCCCCTCGACGACGGCGCGGTCGGCGTCGCTCAGCGCACCCTCGGGCAGCGCCGCCAGCAGGTCCGGACGCCGGGCCGCCGTCCGCCGCAGGGACTCCGCCCGGCGCCACCGCGCAATCGCCGCGTGGTCGCCGGAGAGCAGCACCGGCGGGACGTCGTGGCCGCGCCAGGAGGCCGGCCGGGTGTAGGAGGGGCCCTCGAGCAGCCCGTCGGCGTGCGAGTCGTACGCCACGGACTCCTGGTTGCCGACGACGCCGGGCAGCAGGCGGGTCACCGCCTCGACCATGACCAGCACCGCGGACTCGCCACCGGCCAGGACGTAGTCGCCGATCGAGACCTCCGACACCGGTCCGGACCCGGCGGCCCAGTCGACGACCCGCTGGTCGATGCCCTCGTAGCGGCCGCAGGCGAAGACCAATCCGGGTTCGGCGGCCCACTCGGCGGCCACGGCCTGGGTGAAGGGCCGACCGGCGGGGGTCGGCACGACCAGGCGGGTGCCCGGCGGACGGACGGCCTCGAGCGCCCGGGCCCACGGCTCGGGCTTCATCACCATGCCGGGGCCGCCGCCGTAGGGGGCGTCGTCGACGGTGCGGTGCACGTCGTCGGTCCACTGCCGCAGGTCGTGCACGCCCACGCCGACCAGGCCGCGCTCGGCGGCCTTGCCGAGCAGCGACTGCCGCAGCGGGGCGAGGTACTCGGGGAAGATGGTGACAACGTCGACCCGGAACAGGGCACTCACAGGTCGAGCAGCCCCTCGGGCGGGTCGACGACGAGGTAGCCGGCGGCGAGGTCGACGGTCGGGACCATCGCCGTGACGAACGGCACGAGCAGCTCCCTGCCCTCGACCCGGCGGACGACGAGCAGGTCGGCACCCTCGTGCCGGACCGCGCCCACCGTGCCCAGCTCCGTGCCGTCGGGCAGGCGGGCGGTCAGACCGACCAGCTGGTGGTCGTAGAAGGCGTCGGGGTCCTCGAGTGCGGGCAGGTCGGCCACGGGCACGTGCAGCTCGGTGTTGCGCAGCGCCTCGGCGGCCTCGCGGGTGTCCACGCCGTCGACGGCGAGGAGCAGCACCTCACCGTTCCAGCGGCGGCCGGCGACGGTGAGGGGGCCGCGCTCGGCGGGCTCGGTGCGCAGGACCGCCCCGGGGGCGAAACGGAGGCCCGGGTCGTCGGTCCGGACCTCGACGGTGACCTCACCACGGACACCGTGGGGCCGGCCGATGCGGCCGACCACTACGGTGTCGGTGGGGTCGCCTGGTTCTGTGCTCACCAGGTGGTGCTCAGGAGAGGCGCTCAGCGCCCGTCGGCGTCGACGACGTCGACCCGCAGGCCACGGCCACCCACACCGGTCATCACGGTGCGCAGCGCCTTCGCGGTACGACCGCCGCGGCCGATGACCTTGCCGAGGTCGTCGGGGTGCACCCGGACCTCGAGCGTCTTGCCGCGACGGTTGCTGAGCAGGTCGACCGTGACGTCCTCGGGGTGGTCGACGATGCCCTTGACCAGGTGCTCGAGCGCCTCTTCCAGCACGTCTTACTCGGCGGGCGTCTCGGCGGGGGCGTCGGTCGCCGCCGCGTCGTCGGCCTTGGGAGCGGCCTTCTTCGGTGTGGTGGCGCCGGCGGCCGGCTCCTCGCCGGAGGCGCGGACGGCGTCCTCGTAGAGGGCCTTCTTGTCCGGCTTCGGGGCGGCGACCTTCATGGGCGGCGGAGCGGCCTCGCCCTTGAACTTCTGCCAGTCACCGGTGACCCGGAAGATCGCCGCGACCGGCTCGGTCGGCTGCGCACCGACACCCAGCCAGTACTGCGCCCGGTCGGAGTCGACCTCGATGAAGGAGGGGTCCTCCTTGGGGTGGTACTTGCCGATTGTCTCGATGACGCGGCCTTCGCGCTTGGTGCGGGAGTCGGCGACGACGATGCGGTAGTACGGCGCGCGCATCTTGCCCAGGCGCATGAGCTTGATCTTGGTGGCCACGGTGGGTGGTGTTCTCCTCGAACGCAGGTCGTGTGCCCGCCCGGAGCGACGCGTGGGGGTACGCCGGGGGCGGTGCGGCTGGACACGGCCGGCAACGGTGAGAGGGCCGCCCACCGCCGTGTTCGACCGACCATTGTGCCAGATGAAGGACCCCCGCCTCCCCACCCCTCGGTGAAGGACCCCGTCCCTCTCACCGCTCGCAGGCTCGCGGCGAGCCTCCGGACGGGCCGGGAGGCAGACCCGCGGGGGGCCTCAGTTTCGGACGGCGGCCAGCACGCGGGTAGCCGCCTCGCCGACCGGCACCTCCTCGCGCTCTCCCGTGGCCCGGTCGCGCAGCTCCAGGACGCCTTCGGCCAACCCGCGGCCCACGGTGACGATCGTCGGCATCCCCAGCAGCTCGGCGTCCTTGAACTTGACCCCGGGCGAGACCTTGGGCCGGTCGTCGTAGAGCACGGTGAGCCCCGCGGAGACGAGCTCCTGGGCCAGGGACTCGGCGGCGGCGAAGACGGTCGCGTCCTTGCCCGTCGCCACCACGTGCACGTCGGCCGGTGCAACCTCTCGCGGCCAGACCAGGCCCAGCTCGTCGTGGGTGGACTCGGCGATCGCGGCCACGGCCCGGGAGACGCCGATGCCGTAGGAGCCCATGGTGACCGTGACCAGCTTGCCGTTCTCGTCGAGCACCGTGAGGTCCAGTGCCTCGGCGTACTTGCGGCCCAGCTGGAAGATGTGGCCCAGCTCCACGCCGCGGGCCAGCTCCACCGGGCCGGAGCCGTCGGGCGCGGGGTCACCGGCCCGCACCTCGGCGGCCTCGATCACGCCGTCCCAGGTGAAGTCGCGCCCGGCGACGAGGTCGAACACGTGCCGGCCCGGCTGGTTGGCCCCGGTGATCCAGCGGGTGCCGGTCACGACCCGCGGGTCGACGAGGTAGCGGATCCCCGACCCGCTGGTGCTGCCGAGCACCTGCGGGCCGATGTAGCCCTTGACCAGCTCGGGGTGATCCGCGAAGTCGGTGAACGGTTCCACCTCGGCGGGCGCGACCTGGGCCTCCAGCCGCTTGGTGTCGACCTCGCGGTCGCCCGGGATGCCGACCACCAGCGGCTCGCGGGTGCCGTCGGGGTGCACGAGCGTGACGACGACGTTCTTCAGGGTCGAGGCGGCCGTGTACCGGGCGTCCGGGAACAGCTGTTGCGCGACCGCGACCAGCGTCTCGATGGTCGGGGTGTCCGGGGTGTCCTCGACGTGCGCGGCGGGCAGGCCGTCCAGGGGCACCTCGTCGGGGACGACGGTGGTCACCGCCTCGACGTTGGCCGCGTACCCGCCGGCCGAGCGGACGAAGGTGTCCTCGCCGATGGCGGTCGGGTGCAGGAACTCCTCGCTCCTGGACCCGCCCATGGCCCCCGACATCGCCGAGACGACGACGTACTCCAGGCCCAGCCGGTCGAAGATCCGGATGTAGGCGTCGCGGTGGGCGGCGTAGCTCTTGT
>JALYNA010000110.1 GCA_030773455.1 Actinomycetota bacterium | reverse complement strand
CCAGGACGCCCGCAAGCGCGCGGTTCCGCAAGAGGCCAGTAGGTCTGCGAGGTCTGCGAAGCTGTTGTCCTTCGCGTGATTAGCAGCCCGGCCGGCTGGTCGCTCCAGCGTTCATCTCTTGGCAGGGGAGGTCTGCCGTGGCGAGCAGGACACTGGTTGAGGACGCGCGCGCGAAGGGTGCAGGAGGCCGGCTCGTGACCGGGATGGTCATCCTCGTGGCCGCCGACATCGTCGGCGGGGCCGCGGCTGTGCTCGTGGACGCAAACACCTTGGGGGGAGGCTTGGAGCAGCAAGGCCGTGCTGGCCGCACCGTGGCCGATGATCCTCGCGCAGGTCAGGCTGACCTGGGGAGCTGTCAGCTGGCCTGACCGGTCGGCTCGGGTGGCCGCCGGTCTGCTGAGCGTCGCGTGCGCCGCCAGCGCGATCTCCGGCTTCTTCGACGGCCAGCTGGCCCGCGAGGATCTGTCAGCGGCGGTCGTAGCGGGTCAGTGGGTCCTCGTGACGGTAACGGCGGGCGTTGGGGCGCTCGCGTTCGCACGTCCGGTCGAGCTGCGCCGGTCGCCTACGTGCCTGACCAACGCACAGCCGCCCACCACGGGCGCTGCCGTGGCACGGGCCTTCGTCAACCGCCCCGGCGAGTCCGGAGACCGCGCGGTGAGGGATTGACCCCCGCTCGGTGTGGCCCACCGGCGGGGCGTGTCCTTAGGCGTGTTCTGACCGTGACATCGACCTGTCCACGCAGGCCGGCGTTCTCACGAGCCCGGCTCGCGTAGCAGTGCGGCCCCGCAAGCCCGACGGTGGACGCCGTGCCGGGTCAGAATGTTGCGCACGGCGCTGAACGAGCGGTCGGTGAGGTCGGCCAGTTCCCGCAGCGACCGGCCGGCGGAATACTGCTCGACGATGAAGTCGACCCGCGCCTGCACCGCGGGGTCCGGGCGGGGGCTGGCAGTGCCGGCGAACTCCGGCAGCGGCCGTAGCTGCGGGCGAAGTGGGTAGGGCACCGGCGCACGGTAGCCAGGCGGCTGGACCGCCGGCGTCCCCCGCGGAGGTGACAGGGTCGGTGGCGGCCGGCACCCCGAAGGCTCCCGGCCGCTGGCCGTCCCCGGACCCGGAGGGGGCTGGGCCGGGGAGGTGTGTCAGCGTCACCGCATGGCGATGATCGCTGGGGGGCCGACCGTCGCCGACGTGATGGCCAGGCTGGCAGCTGGCCGTCCGGTCTTCCACTCGGAGGCCGACTTTCAGCACGCCTTCGGGCAGGTTCTTCACGGCCTTGCTGCCTCGTGCGGCATCCGCTTGAAGGTGCCACAGGGTCACTCGCTCCAAGGCCAGGTCGAACACCTGGACCTCTTGTGCTTCGGGCCGCAGGGGCGGACCGCCATCGAGTTCAAGTACTTCAAGGCGTCGTGGACCGGCATCGTCTCGGCCGGCGATGGCCCGAGCACTGAGACGTTCGAACTGAGGAATCACTCGGCGACGGATGAGGGTCGCCGCGACTACGTGTTCGACATCGCGCGCCTCGAGCAACTGTGCGCCGCGCAGCCGGGAACCAACGGCGTGGCGATCATGCTCTCGAACGCTCAGGGACTGTGGCGGCCACCCAAGGTCGCCCCGCTGACCCGGGACCGCGAGTTCCGCATCCACGAGGGAGCGGTCCTGTCCGGCACGCTCAAATGGGGTGGCGGTGACTACCCGAAGAACACACGCACCCTGTCCGGCTCGTACCCCATGGCCTGGCAGCCGTACTCGGACCTGCCGGGGCCGCGCGGGGAGTTTCCTTGGGTCGCGGCCGAGGTCATGCCCAGAGCACCGCGGCCTACTAGGCCCGGAGCGCCAGTGCGGGAACGCTGCTGCGCGCCATCCTCAACGTCGCGGTCGCCGACGAGGCCATTGCGTCCAACCCGTGCCGGCTCCCCGGTGCCGGCACGTAAAAGGCCCCGGCCTGTGCTTCTGCAGAAGTTCGGAAGCCGGAGCTCAGCTTGTCGTTTAACCCCTAGCCGTTTGGGATGACATCGCTGTGATTTAGGGGCTGGCGTGGAGGCGGCCACCGCGTGATCCTTCGTAGTTGCGAGCTTCGAAGCGATCGGCGGTGGCCGTGATGGACAGTCTTGCCCCGGCCTGTGGGTTGCGCCAGAGCTCTGCGGCGGCCATGGCGCTGGAGCGGCTGCGAACCTTTCGGGGGCAGCTGTACGGGTGTCTTGATCGAGGGGCCGATGAGCTGTTCGAGCTGACCGACGCGCTGTTGTGCGCCGAGGGTCCGGTGTCCTCGCTTGGGCACCGTGTCCGCGGCGATGCTCAGGAGCCAGGCACAGCCCGACCACCCGGTCGATGACGCCACCGCCCTCACCGCTGCCCAGCTGCGCGCGGTGGTGGCCCGGCTGACCGCAGCCGGGCACTGGCCAGCGGGTGATCCGCCGATCATGGTGGTGCTCGACGCCGGCTATGACGTGTGCCGGCTGGCGTTCGGACTGGCCGACCTGCCGGTGCACCTGATCGGGCGGATCCGCGCTGACCGGGTGCTGCTGGCCGC
>JALYNA010000109.1 GCA_030773455.1 Actinomycetota bacterium | reverse complement strand
TCGGCACCCGCAAGGAGGTCGACCCGGAGCTGGTCATCCCCGATCCGCAGAAGAGCCTGGGTGAGGGCGCGGTCGCTCCGTGGGCCGGTCACATGAGCAACGAGTACTTCACCCGGCTGCTCACCGGTCTCTCGCAGATGCTCGGCTTCTCGATGGACACCCCGTGGGAACAGCTGCCCGCCAAGGTGCAGAAGGCGGTGCTGCACGGGTCGCCCGACCAGGTGCACGTGCGCTACAAGAACCGGTACGGCCGCGAGCGCAGCTACTACGCGGCGTTCGAGGGCGTGCTGCCCTTCCTCGAACGTCGGCACGAGGACACCGACAGCGACTACATGCGAGACAAGTACGAGGGCTACATGCGCGACGTGCCCTGCCCTGTGTGCCACGGCACCCGGCTCAAGTCCGAGATCCTCGCCGTCAAGCTCAACGGCCGGTCCATCGCCGAGGTGACCGGCCTGTCGATCGGCGACGCCGCGGAGTGGCTGAAGAGCCTGGAGCTCGGCGAGCGGGAGCGGGTGATCGCCGACCGCGTGCTCCGGGAGATCCAAGCCCGGCTGTCCTTCCTCGTCGACGTCGGCCTGGACTACCTGTCGATGGACCGGCCGGCGGCCACCCTGGCCGGCGGCGAGGCGCAGCGGATCCGGCTGGCCACCCAGATCGGGTCCGGGCTGGTGGGCGTCCTGTACGTGCTGGACGAGCCGTCGATCGGACTGCACCAGCGGGACAACACCCGGCTGATCGAGACCCTCGTCCGGCTGCGCGACATGGGCAACACGCTGATCGTCGTCGAGCACGACGAGGACACGATCAAGACCGCCGACTGGGTGGTCGACATCGGCCCGGGCGCCGGCGAGCACGGCGGCGAGGTCGTCGTCAGCGGCACCGTCGAGGAGCTGCTGGCCAGCGAGCGGTCGCTGACGGGCGCCTACCTGTCCGGGCGCAAGGAGATCGCCGTCCCGCAGGTTCGCCGCCAGCCGACACCCGGCCGGGAACTCGTGGTCAAGGGCGCCCGCGAGCACAACCTCAAGGGCGTCGACGTCACCTTCCCGCTGGGCTGCCTGGTGGGCGTCACCGGGGTGTCCGGCTCCGGCAAGTCCAGCCTGGTCAACGACATCCTGTACACGACGCTGGCCAACCAGCTGAACCGCGCCCGGATGGTGCCCGGCCGGCACCGGACGGTCACCGGGCTCGAGCACCTGGACAAGGTCGTGCACGTCGACCAGTCGCCGATCGGCCGAACCCCGCGGTCCAACCCGGCCACCTACACCGGCGTCTGGGACCACGTGCGCAAGCTGTTCGCCAGCACGTCGGAGGCGAAGATCCGTGGCTACCAGCCCGGCCGCTTCTCCTTCAACGTCAAGGGCGGCCGCTGCGAGGCCTGCTCCGGCGACGGCACGCTGAAGATCGAGATGAACTTCCTGCCGGACGTCTACGTGCCGTGCGAGGTGTGCAAGGGCGCCCGGTTCAACCGGGAGACCCTCGAGGTGCACTACAAGGGGAAGACCGTTGCCGAGGTCCTCGACATGCCCATCGAGGAGGCCGCCGACTTCTTCGCCGCCATCCCCGCCATCTCCCGGTACCTGCGCACGCTCACCGAGGTCGGGCTGGGCTACGTCCGGCTCGGCCAGCCGGCCACCACCCTCTCCGGCGGCGAGGCGCAGCGGGTGAAGCTGGCCAGCGAGCTGCAGAAGCGGTCCAACGGCCGCAGCATCTACGTGCTCGACGAGCCGACCACCGGGCTGCACTTCGAGGACATCCGCAAGCTGCTGATCGTGCTGCAGGGCCTGGTCGACAAGGGCAACTCGGTGATCGTCATCGAGCACAACCTCGACGTCATCAAGAGCGCCGACTGGCTGATCGACATGGGCCCCGAGGGCGGCTTCCGCGGCGGCACGGTCGTCGCCGAGGGGCCGCCGGAGTTCCTCGCCACGGTCCCGGAGAGCCACACCGGCCGCTACCTGGTCCCGATGCTCGACCCGGACGCGGTCGCCGCCGCGGCGGCGCCGAAGAAGCGGGTGCGGCGCAAGGCCAGCTGAGCGGGGAGGGCCGGGCAGCCGCCCGGTCCTCTCCCTCCGGGGGAGCCCCGCGGAACTCCGGGCTTGAGTACAGGGCGGTGCAGCCCCTACCCTCTCTGTGACTGACGTCACGTCCTCGACGGCGTGGCGTGTCCCGATGGAGGAGGCGCCCGTGAGTGCGCTCACGCCCGACTGTGACCCGGACCTGTCCAACTGCGGCTCGCCGACGGGCCCGCCGAGCGTGCGGTCCACGGTCGTCCTGCTCGCCCTGGTAGCCGTCGCGGCGTTCGCCGTGAGGGGTGCTGCGGTGCCGGCTGCGGTGGCCTTCCTGGCCGGCGGAGTGGGTCTGGTGTCGGGCCTGGTGCTGTGCGCGCGGGGGGTCCGTCTCGCCCGGCGGGCCGGTACCGCCGTCGCGGCGCACGCGCCGTGGGCAGGTGCCATGCACCGGTCGCGTCCGACCGGCTGAACGGAGCGTCCCACACCGGCCCGGCCGCAGGCGCGGCCGGGAGCAGGCAGGCCGGTCCCGCGACGACGCCGTCCGAGGAGGCCTGCCGATGACCAGCCCTGCCCCCGTCACCTGGGCCGAGGCCCCCGACGGCGTCCGGCTGGCCGAGCGCCGCTGGACGCCCGAGGGCCCGGTGCGCGGCACCATCCAGGTGGTGCACGGGCTCTCCGAGCACGCCGGCCGCTACGAGCGGCTGGCCCGGGCGCTCACCGCGCGGGGGCTCGCCGTCGCCGCCCTCGACCAGCGGGGCCACGGGCTCACGGCGGAGTCGACCGGCCCCGGGCGCCTCGGCGGG
>JALYNA010000108.1 GCA_030773455.1 Actinomycetota bacterium | reverse complement strand
AGGCTCGCCTGGCCGTCGCGGATGGTGGTGTCGACGAACCGGACCGGCCCGCTCGTTGCCGGCTCAGCCATGCCGCACCCCCAGCAGCTCGTCGGTGTGCTCGCCCAGGTAGGGGGCACGGCCGACGGCCGGCAGCGCCGCGCCGCCGAAGAGCGCCGGCGGCCGGATCTGCGGCATCGGCCCGATGCCGGGCTCGTCGAGGACGTCGATGATCCCCAGGTGCTGCAGCTGCGGGTCGCGCAGCGCCTCGCTGACCGCGTTGACCGGCGCGCACGGCACCCCGTGCGCCTGGAGGACCTCCAGCCACTCGTCGCGGTCCCTGCCGGCGAAGACCGGCGCCAGTTCGGTGCGCAGCACCTCGTAGCTCGCCTGCCGGTCCCGGCGCTGCGCGAAACGCGGGTCGGCGGCCAGGTCCGGCCGGCCCACCGCCGCGCAGAGCCCCTCCCAGAACTTCGGCGGCGAGGACATGTGGACCAGCACCTGCCTGCCGTCGCGGGCGGACCAGACGTAGGCCTGCGAACTGTGCGGCCGCAGGTACGGCGTCTCGTCCCGGCCCTCGACGACGTTCTTGGCCACCGCGGAGTGCAGGAAGTGGACCAGGGCGCCGAGCATGCTCACCTCGAGGTGCTCACCCCTCCCGGTGCGGTGCCGGGAGTGCAGCGCGGCCAGGACGGCGAAGGCCGCCGAGTGCCCGGTGATCGCGTCGGCCAGGGCAGGCCCGCGCAGTCGCGGGTCCTCCGGGTCGAGCAGCAGGCCGGCCAGCCCGCTGTAGCCCAGGGCCACGCCGTCGTAGGCGGGCATGGTGGCGTAGGGCCCACTGCTGCCGAACCCGGAGATGCTGCAGTGCACCAGGCCCGGGTTGCTCGCGGACAGCACGTCCCAGTCGATGCCAAGGCGTTCCATCACACCGGGGCGGAAGTTCTCGATCACCACGTCGGCGGTGCGCGCCAGCTCCAGCAGGGCGCACCGGTCTGCGTCGTCCTTGAGGTCGAGCGTGACGCTGCGCTTGCCGCGGTTGAAGGCGACGAAGGTCGCGTTGAGCCCGCCCGACTCCCAGGAGCGGAACGGGTCACCCTGCGGCGGCTCCACCTTGACGACGTCGGCGCCCATCTCGGCCAGGAGCACGGCCGCGCACGGCCCGGAGATGTAGGAGCCGAGATCGAGCACCCGGAGGCCGGTCAGGGGCAGCTCCGGGCCGGTGGCGCCGGCCCCGCCGGGAATGGAGGCGTCCCCGGTCGCCGTCACGGGGGCACCGCCGGGAGGCCGAAGAGCCCCAGGGCGTTGTCGAGCATGATCTGCTGCCGGACCTCCGGCTTGAGCGGGAGCTGCGCGAAGTCGGTCAGCCAGCGGTGCAGGGGCAGCGAGGGCGAGTCGGACCCGAACAGCGCCTTGTGCGGGATCATGCTGTTGACCTGCTGGACCAGCTCGTCCGGGAAGTACCTCGGCGACCAGCCCGACAGGTCGATGTAGAAGTTCGGCTTGTGCCGCGCGATGGCCAGACTCTCGGCCGTCCACGGCCAGGACGGGTGCGCACAGATGATCTTCAGATCCGGGAAGTCCGCCGCGACGTCGTCGAGCAGCATCGGCTGGCAGTACTTCAGCTTCACCCCGCCCCCGCCGGGAGTGCCCGACCCGGCCGCGGCATAGCCGGAGTGGAACAGCAGCACCAGGCCCTGCCGCTCGGCCTCCTCCCACAGCGGGTAGAAGCGCCGGTCGTTCGGGTAGAAGTGCTGCCGGGCCGGGTTCAGCTCCCCGACCCCTACCAGCCCCATCTCCTTGATCCGCACGATCTCCCGGCGGGCCAGCTCCCCCTGCCACGGGTCGATGGCACCCATTCCCAGGAACACGTCGGGGAACTGCGCCACCGTCTCGGCCACGAAGTCGTTGGGCACGGGCGTCAGCCCCGTCACCGTCTCGTCCCGGCCGTTGACCAGCACCGCCATCATGTTCCGGCTGCGGTACTGCTCGGCCTGCTCCTCCACCGACACGTTCCGGGCCTCCCGCTTGAAGTAGCGGGCCTTCTCCTCGAACCTGCGAACCGCCTCGGGCCCCTGCAGGGCCCGCGCCTTCGCGTCGTGGATGTGGACGTGCACGTCGATACCGGCGAGGGCGGTCACGGGGAGGTCCTCCGATCCGCGGCACGACGGCGTCGCCGGGCGGCGGTGCCCGTGCCGGTGTGCGGGCGTGGGGCGGCGGCGGACCCGCGGGAAGGTGTGGCCGCTGTCACGATCACCTGGCGTGGACCCTAACAAGGGGGGCGGTCTTTGGTAAGACCGATGGACCACCACCGGCCCGTCGGCTGCGTCCCACGGGGTCGGTGGGCGGAACAATGCGGAGGCCGGGGGCGACGGCATCCCCGCAGCGGCCATCACGGATGCCCGGGTCCGGGGCCTCGTCGTCCCGGCCGGAACTCCGAGGACGGTGCGACCGAATGGGTGCCGCCGCCGCGCCCCGTCGGGGTGCGGGCGGAGACTCCCGCCCCAGCAGAAGTCTTTGGTCATACCTATGGACCACTGGCTTGTCGGGGTGCTTCAGTAGCACAACGACTATGACGTCGGCCACGTGTTCGCGGTCGGCGGGCGGAACGGACTGCGGAGGAGAGCTGGAGTGGCCGATCTCGCCGCGCACTGCTGGGACGACGCGATCGGTCCTGACGAGCGGCTGATCGCGGCGCGTTACGAGACCCGGCGTCCGCTCGGCACCCGCCCCGCACTGCTGATGGTCGACTGCTACCGCAAGGTGTTCGGCGACCGGCCACAGCCCCTGGCCGAGGCCATCGACGAGTGGCCGGCCACCTGTGGCGTCAACGCCTGGACGGCGCTGCCGGCGATGGAGAAGCTGCTCGGCAGCGCCCGCGAGACCGGCGTCCCGGTGGTCCACACGACCGGTGAGAGCCAGCCCGGTTCCCGGCTCGGCGCGGCCACCCGTCGGGCACGGGTGGCGGGGGAGGACGACGTGGCGGGTTACGCCCTCATGCCGTCGCTCGCCCCGGTGGAGGGGGAGCTGATGGTCCGCAAGAGCCGGGCGAGCGCCTTCTTCGGCACGCCGGTGTCGACGTGGCTGCGCCAGCTCGACGCCGACACCTTGATCGTCGCGGGCGAGAGCACGAGCGGCTGCGTGCGGGCCAGCGTGGTCGATGCCTACTCCCACGGCCTGAAGGTCGCCGTGGTGGAGGAGGCGACCTTCGATCGCAGCTCGTTGTCGCACAAGGTGAACCTCTTCGACATGCACCTCAAGTACGCCTCGGTCCTGCACCTGGACGAGGTGCTGTCCTATCTCGCCGGCGCCGTGACAGGCCCATCGGGAGCCGCTGAGGATTAGCGTGCACCCACCCTTCTGCAGCCCCGGTAGCCCGCGGTCCGGTCGTCCCGGTCGCCGCCGACTCCCGGCGGCGACTGAGCCCGCTCGACCCGACTGACGCCTCAACCCACCGACTGACCGAGGAATTACTGCATGCTCGAGACCTTCTTCGGCAGCCTGCTGGGGATCTTCGAACCCACGACCCTGATCACGATGCTCGCCGGCATCGCGATCGGGTTCGCGGTGGGCATCCTGCCCGGGCTCGGTGGGTCGGTCAGCCTCGCGCTGATGCTGCCGTTCACCTTCTACATGGAGCCGGTCCAGGCGTTCGCCTTCCTGCTCGGCATGTACGTGGTCACCGCGACCACCGGTGACATCACCTCCGTGCTGTTCGGCGTCCCCGGCGAGGCCACGTCGGCCGCCACGGTGCTCGACGGCTATCCGCTGACCAGGCAGGGCCAGGCCGGCCGGGCCCTCGGCGGCGCCCTGCTGGGGTCGACCCTGGGCGCGATCGTCGGCGCCTTCGTCCTCGCCCTGTCGGTGCCGATCATGCGGCCGCTCGTGCTGGCGCTCGGGCCGCCGGAGTTCTTCATGCTCACGATCCTGGGCCTGAGCTTCGTGATCGCGCTCTCGGGCCGCGACATCGTCAAGGGCCTGGTCATGGCCGCCGCGGGCTTCATGGTCTCGATGGTCGGCCTGGACCCGCAGGCGGGCGTCCCGCGCTACGCCTTCGGCACCCTGTACCTCTGGGACGGGATCAGCATCGTGGCCCTGGTGGTCGGCCTCTTCGGCGGCGCCGAGTTGCTGCAGCTGATGCTCAGCAAGGCCGCGATCGCGCAGAAGGTCACCGCCGACCCCTACGCCGGGCTGGGCCAGGGCATCCGCGAGACCTTCAAGCACTGGACCGTCGTGCTGCGATCGAGCCTCATCGGCATCGGTGTCGGCATCATCCCGGGCCTGGGCGGCAGCGTCTCGCAATTCATCGCCTACGGCGCGGCCCAGCAGGCGTCCAAGAACCCCGAGATGTTCGGCAAGGGCTCGATGGAGGGCGTCATCGCGGCCGGCGCCAACAACAACGCCAAGGACTCCGGCGCGCTGATCCCGACCATCGCGTTCGGCATCCCCGGCAGCGTCTCGATGGCGGTGCTGCTCGGCGCCTTCATCATCGCCGGCCTGCAGCCGGGCCCGGAGATGCTCACGACCCACCTGGACGTGACCTTCTCCATGGTCTGGATCACGGTGATCTCCAACATCATCGCCGTGCTCGTCTCCTTCTTGCTGCTCCGGCAGCTGGTCAAGCTCTCCTTCCTGCGCGGCACCTGGCTCGTGCCGTTCCTGCTGGTGCTGCTGTCGATCGGTGCCTTCACCGCGAACGGCAACGCCGCCGACATCGCCGTGATGCTGGCGGCGGCGGTCTTCGGCGTCATCTGCATCCACTGGGACTGGCCGCGGGTGCCCTTCCTGCTCGCCGTGGTCCTCGGTGCGACCGCCGAGCGGTACCTCTTCCTCTCCTACTCCCTCGACGGCTGGTCCTGGCTCACCGAGCCGGTGGTCATGGGGCTCGCTGCGCTGATCGTGATCGTGATCGTGGGTCCGTACGTCCGGCGGGCCCGCGGGCGCCGGGCCGCCGAGCGGGCGGATCATAGGGAGCAGGCCGGGGTGTCCCGGTGAGCCGGACCGTGGAGGCATCGGTGGCAGCAGGACAGCAGGACAAGACGACGACGCCCGCGGTCACCAGGCCGCGGCCGGGCGACTGGGGCATCGCGGTCTTCATGCTGGTGTTCTTCGCCGGGGCCTTCCTGCTGGCCGAGGAGTGGCCGTTCCGCGCGGCGCTCTTCCCGCAGATCGTCTCGGCCGTGGGGTTCCTGCTGACCGTGGTCAAGGTGCTCGGTCTGGCACGGCAGGCCGTCCGCGGGCGGCGGTCGAGCCTGGCCATCGTCCCCTCGACGATGGCCGCGATCGTCCCCGAGCTGCCGTCGGACTCCTCCGCGGAGGCCAAGCAGCTCCGCACGGCCGCCGCCGCGGGCAGCGACCAGGGGGTCACCGAGCCCGCGCAGGGCAGCGCCGTCACGATCGTCGACGACGAGGCGGAGGAGGACGAGAGCATGGAGTACGTCTTCGCCTCGGCCGGTGGCCGGGCGTGGGCCGCGGCCATCGCCTGGGTGACCGCGTTCTTCGTCGCCTTCTTCACGCTCGGCGTCTTCCTCGCGGTCCCGCTGTTCGCGCTGGTCTACCTGCGCGTCGCCGGACGGGCGTCGTGGTTGTCGGCGGTCCTGTACGCGGCGGTCACCGGAGGGCTGATCTACGTGATGTTCCGGCTGGTCGTCTACATCGACCTGCCGACGGGTTACCTACCGTTCCTGCAGCTCTGAGTCCCCGCCCCCCACGAGGGGCGCACCCGCGGCGGTCGTCGGTGCGCCCCTCATGGTGTGGGCGCCGAGGGACCCCCTCGGCCGCCGGCAGCCGGCACCGACGAGGCGCAGGCCCCCGCCGCTGCCGGCCCGGCACCGACGAGGCGCCCGTGGCGGGGTCAGCCTTGCGGGTCGTTGCTGAACAGCAGTGACTTGATCGTCACCGGGACCGTGCGCGAGGGGTGCCGGACCTTGCCGATGTCGATGTAGTCGAAGTCCCGCAGGCTAAGGCCGTCCACGGCCAGCAGGGGACCGGTGACCCCCAGCTCGTCGCGCAGCAGCCGGCCGAGTGTCATGGCGACGTCCCCGTCGAGCATCAGGTACACCGGCCGGCCGGCGGCGATCAGCGCGTCCAGGCCGTCCCGCACCCCGCGGGCGAAGGCGGACAGCCGGTCGTAGGACGGCAGCCCGGTGTAGGTGAGGGCCAAGGCGACGTCGTCGCCGGAGTCCGCGCTGGCCAGCGCCGCCAGGTGCCGCCGGACGGCGGCGGCCACCTGTGCCGGGTCGATCGACTCGCCGAGCTCGTAGTGCGGCTTGACCACCTGGAGGTTGCGGCGGGGGAGCAGCGCGTCGGGGTCGGAGATCCACCCGGTGTTGCCCGACAGCTGGACGCTGTACTCGCTCGCGCCCAGCGCGGTGGCGCGGATGCACTCGCCGGGCGGCAGCAGTGGGAACGGCAGGACGCCCTCGTCCACCCGGCGGCGCAGCGCGTGGCCGAGCGGGGCGCCGAGGTCGCCGAACCGTTCGGTCTCCCGGTCGTAGACGTACTCGGCGACGCCGCCGGAGAACATCAGGCCGTCGACGTCCCCGAGCGGGCCCAGGGGATCGGTGAGGTACAGCGCGGCGACGTCGTCCGGCATCGGGTCGGCGGTGAGGGCGGCGACCAGGGTGTCGGCCATCCGCTCGGCCACCGTGACGACGTCCTGGGCCGACACGGTGTCCCCGAGGGACCAGTCGAAGCCGGCACGGGCGGCGTGCGTGCGACCGGCCGGCTCCAACCGCACGATGCGACCCGCCGCGTCCACGACCTGCAGCCGGCCGCCCACGTGCACGGCTGCCGTCGCGAGCACCCGTCCCCTGTCGAGGACGGCCAGCTTCGTCGTCCCGCCGCCGATGTCGACGTTGAGGATCCGGATGCCGCGGTCGTAGGAGGCCTGCGCGGCGCCCGAGCCGTAGGCCGCCAGCATGGCCTCCATGTGGTGGCCGGCCGTGGCGGTGACCAATTCGCCGCCGCGCTCTGCGAGCACCCCGGCGATGGCCTCGGCGTTCCGGCGGCGCAGCGCCTCGCCGGTGAGGATGACCACGCCGGTGTCGATGTCCTCCGGCCCGATCGCGGCCTCGCCGTAGCTGCGGTCGATGATCGACCCGAGCGCCTGGGCGTCGATGTGCTCGCCGCCGGCGTACGGGGTCAACGCCACCGGGGAGCGGTAGATGGTGTCGCGGCGGACGACGAGGTAGCGGCTGGTGAGGTCCTCGCCGATGCGGCGCAGGTGCAGCCGGGAGAAGACGACCTGGGTGCCCGAGGAGCCGATGTCGATGCCCACGCTGTGCAGCGTGACGTTGTCCTGCTGCCAGATCGGGTTGTCCTGCAGCGGGAGGACGGCCTCGTCGTCGTGCTCGTGGTCGTGGTCGGGCACGAGGGTCGAGTGGACGGGGCGCGGCCCGTCGTCCGCAGGCCCGTGGTGGTGTCCGTGCACGTGCGCCTGGCTCACGGGTGCTCCTCGCTGCTGGACTGCGACGCCGTCGTTCCGGGCGGGTCGGTCAGACCGGGACGGCCTCGGTCGGCTTCGGCGGCAGGCTCTCGAGCTCCGACTCGTACGCGGCGTCCATCCGGGGCTCCATGCCGTGCTTGGCCAGCGCCTCGCGGAAGGTTTCGCGCACGTAGGGCGACTCGTCGGCGTAGTCGATTTGGTCGCCGCCCACGCGCTGGCTGATCCAGGCCTTGGGCACACCCTGCGCGTTGCGGATGGAGACCACCTCGTGCTTGAAGGCCAGGTAGCGCGCCGGCTCGGTGCCGGTGTTGAAGTGCTGGTGGAACCACATGTTGGGCGGCACGATCATCGAGCCCGGGCCCCACTCGTAGCGCCGCGGCTCCTCGCCCTCGGGCCACATGAGGCTGTAGCCCTCGCCGGACAGGATGATCACGTGCGCGCCGGGCCCGTGCCGGTGCCCCTTCTTGTACGTGGCCGTGGGGAACTGCGAGATGTGGCTGTTCATCGAGCCCTTGGCCATGGCGAAGCGGATGTGGCCACCACCGGCGCCGCGCTCCTTGGCCTCGATCAGCGGCAGGTTGACCGCGTCGGCGACGAAGTTCGTGTCGAGCAGCAGACCCTTCTGCTCACCCTTGGGCGCGAAGTAGTCCGGCTCGCCGTCGAAGCGCTTCGGGAAGTCGTGCGCCGTGCCGAAGACGAAGTCGATATCGTCGTAGAGGTTGATCACCGGCGGGGCGTTGGTGCTCGACACGAAGCGCGCGACCTCGGTGCCCGAGCCGTTGAAGTGCTGGTGGTGCGCGTTGAGCGGGATGGCGAACAGTGCGCCCGGGCCCCACTCGAAGGTGACCTCCGCGCCGGCGTCGTTCCACACCTTGGTGGACCCGTGCCCGGAGAGGATCAGGATCATCTCCTCGAACAGCTGCCGCTGCGGCGCCAGCGCGCCGCCGCGCGGGATCTCGCAGACGTAGCAGTCGTTGGAGGTGCGGGTGGCCTCGTGGTTGATGAAGACACCACGGCCGCCTCGCCGCTCCCAGGGCTTGAGGTCGACGGTGTTCAGGTTGGGCACGTAGTGGGCCGCGATGATGTCGAGGCCCTCGTCGGCCACCCAGCGGGTGTAGGGGCTGTCCTTCTCGGTGGCGAACTTCGCCGCCAGGTCCTTGTTGACGAGTGCGTCCTTGGCCATGGAGCGGCTGTCCTCTCGGGCGTACCGGTGGCGCACGGGTGACCCGGAGCGCCTATTGGTATGACCATAAGGCCTTCGATTTGGCACCGTCAACGACCCGTGCGCCGTCCGGGCGCCACCGGCGGGCGCGCGGGTGCGCCCCGCTCAGCCGCCGACGCGGGTGGCGGTGCGCTCCACGTGCGTGCGCATGATGGCCTCCGCCGCGGCGGCGTCCCGCCGGCGCAGTGCCCGCACGAACTCCAGGTGCTCCCCGGTGCCCACCCGCCCCATCAGCGGCTCGGCGATCTGGGCTTCCTTCAGCGACATCAGCAGCGGCCCGTGGAAGCTCTGCACCAGCATCTCCACCGCTGTGTTGTGCGTGCAGGCGGCGACCCGCACGTGGAAGTCGGCGGACATCTCCATGCTGTAGCGGCCCTGGGCGAGAGCCCCCTGCTGCTCGTCGCAGAGCCGTTCCAGTGCCTGGAGGTCCTCCTCGGTCGCCCGCTCCACGACGAGCGGCACGATGCCCAGCTCGAACACCATGCGCGCCTCGGTGACCTCCGCGGCGGTCACCGTGCTCAGCTGGAGCAGGTCGGCCAGGCCCTCGCCCAGTCGGGTCCGCGACGGCGAGGTGACGAAGGCGCCCCCGCGTGCGCCCACACGGACCTGGATCAGCCCACCGGCCTCCAGCACCCGCAGCGCCTCGCGCACGGTGACCCGGCTGACGCCGAAGCGCTCGCACAGCTCCCGCTCCGAGGGCAGTCGGTCCCCGGCCCGGAGCCGGCCCGAGCGGATCAGCTGCCGGACCTGTTCCACGATGACCTCGGACACCCGCCCGACGCTGACCGTGCTGAACAGCTCGGCGCTGTTCGACGCCTCCCCGGCGGACGGCGGCGAGGCGTTGACCCTTGGCTCCACAACGGCAGTCTTCCAGAGAAGGCGCAGCAATGGGCGCGCCCGGCCGGGATTGGTCCTACCGATGGACCCCCGTTCGGCGCTGCGGACCGGTGGCCGGCACCTGCGGGTGCCCTCCGGGGCCGCGTCCCGGTGCGGCCGGCATGGCCACGGTCACCGCCGGTCGGTGCGGTCCGTCCCGTCCGCCGGTCCGGGAGCGGTGGACGACGGAGCCCCCGCCGCGCCGGCCGGGTCGCCTCGCCGCAGGCGGCGCAGGGTGGGCAGCACGGCCACGGCGGCCAGCGCGGGCGCCGCACCGCTCACGAACAGCCCGGCCCGGGCTCCCCACTGCTCGCACACCCAGCCCAGGAGCGGTCCGCCGAGGGGTGTGCTGCCCAGGAAGACCACGGCGTGGAGGGCGATGACCCGGCCCTGCATCGACGCGTCGGCGCCGAGCTGCAGGAGCACGCGGGCGAGGGTGTTGAAGCAGATGTTGGTCACCCCGAGGCCGACCAGCAGGGCCAGGGCCAGGACCAGGCCGGACGCTCCGGCCAGCAGCATGCTCGCCACGCCGAAGCCCGCGGCCCAGATGAGCAGTGACCACGAGGTGACCCGTTCGCGAGCGGCGCTGCCCAGCGCCCCCACGACGGCGCCGGCGCCCAGCGCGGAGGTCAGCCAGCCGTACACCTCGGCTCCGCCACCCAGCGTGTCGCGGGCGAACAACGGCAGCACCACCCGGAAGTTCTGCCCGAAGAGGGCGACGACCGCGACGAGGACCATGCAGGCCCGCAGCTCCGGGCGCCCCCACACGTAGCGCAGCCCCGCGACCGCCTGGCCCCGGGCGCGGGGGAGTGGATCGGCGCGGTCCAGTCGGCCGACGTCCATGCGCCAGAGGCCCACGAGCACGGCGACGAAGGAGGCGGCGTTGACGGCGAACGCCACGCCGGTGCCCACGGAGGCGATGAGCAGGCCGGCCAACGCCGGCCCGACGAGACGGCCCAGGTTGTGGACCGTCGAGTTCAGCGACTGGGCGTTGACGTAGTCGTCCGGCCCCACCATCTCGGTGACGAAGGCCTGACGGGCCGGGAGGTCGAGCACGGTGACCAGCCCGAGGCCCAGGGCCAGGGCGAAGACCATCCACAGCCGGGCCAGCCCGCTCAGGGTGAGGACGGCCAGGACGGCGGCCAGGACCGCGCTCACCGCCTGCGTGCCCATGATCGTCCTCCGCCGGTCCAGCCGGTCGACGAGGACGCCGCCCCAGAGCCCGAACAGCAGCGTGGGGAGTGCCTGCAGGGCCGTGGCCACGCCGACCGCCACCGCGGAGTCGGAGAGCTCCAGCACCAGCCAGTCCTGCGAGACCCGTTGCATCCACGTGCTGATGACGCTGACGGAGTGGCCGGCCACGAAGGCCCGGTAGTTCGGTATCCGCAAGGAGCGGAACGTGCGGGTCCACCACCCGGACAGTGCGGCGCGCGGTCGCCACCGATCCGCGCGGGGGCCGCGGCCTCCTGGCATGCGCATCAGCCCCACCCCCCTTGACGGCTGGCCTAAAGGTATTACCTTAGACCAGGACGTGACGCGGACCACGTCTTTCACCAGCGTGTGACCGGCGACAGTGCGCTCCGGTCGGGCTGGTGGGAGTGACGTGTAACACTCACGTAACGGCTTGGTCGAATGGTTAGACCAGCGAGCTGGTCGGCTGTTCACTGCATCACACGCTCAGGCCCTGGGCTCCCGGGCCTCGGGGTGGCACAGGGAAACACCGTCCAGTCCTTCGGGCCGCCGGCCCCGTCCTCGATGGAGAGGCACATGCAGCACCGACCTCTGGTTCCCCTCGTCACCCTCCTCACGGTCTCCGTGCTGGCCGCCTGCGGGGGCTCGCCCACCGCTGGTGGCCCCGCCGCCGGTGGCCCCGCCGCCGGGCAGACCAGCGACCGCGAGTCCTCCGACCTGGCCACCAGCGCCAAGGAGACCTACGACCGGATGAACGGTCTGTCCGGGCAGGAGCGCACCGACGAGCTGGTGCGCTGCGCCGAGGAGGAGGGCGCGCTCAACGTTTACACCAGCAACACCGATATGGACGACCTCGTCGACGCCTTCGGCGACCAGTACGACGTCGACGTCAACGTCTACCGCGCAGGTTCCGAAACGGTCCTGCAGCGGATCCTCCAGGAGGACCAGGCCGGTTACTACGGCGCCGACATCTTCGAGACCAACGCCCTTGAGCTTGGCGTGGCCTCCCAGGAGGGCCTGCTCTACCCCTACCAGAGCGAGCTGCGCGAGCAGGTCCGCGAGGAGGGACGCCAGTCCGAGGACTGGACGGCCACCCGCTTCAACTCCTTCGTCGTTGGCTGGAACATCGACAAGGTGAAGCCGGGCGAGGAGCCGAAGTCGATCGAAGAGCTGGCCGAGCCGCAGTGGAAGGGCCGGGTCTCCATGGAGCTCGGCGACGTCGACTGGTTCACCGCCCTGCACGACTACTACGTCGAGAAAGGCATGAGCGAGGAGCAGTTCACCGACCTCATGACCCGCCTCGCGTCGAACTCCCAGATCGCCAAGGGCCACACCACCCAGGGCGAGCTGCTGTCGGCGGGTCAGTTCGACGTGGCGGTGTCCTCCTACAGCCACACGATCGACAAGGCCGCCGACGGCGGCGCCCCGGTGTCCTACCGGCCGGCCAACGGCCAGCCCGTGCAGCCGATCGTCGTCCGGCCCAACGGCATCGGGCTGGTCAAGACGGCCACCAACCCCTGCGCCGCCACGCTCTTCGTCGACTTCGAGCTGACCGGCGGCCAGGAGGTCTTCCGGGAGAACTTCCGCGTCGGCTCGATCCCGTCCGGAGCCGAGGACCCGTTGAACGGGCTCGAGGTCTACCCGGTGCCCGAGCAGAAGCTCCTCGATGACCCCGACACCTGGAACAAGGCCTACGAGGACGTCGTGTCCAACGGCCAGTCCCTCGAGTGACCCCTCGTCGATCCCCTTCGCCATCCCTGAGAGAGGAACACACCTGATGCGCATCCAGCGCACCTTCGCCCGGACCGCGGTCGCGACCGGCGCCGTCCTGGCCCTGGCGGCCTGCGGTGGCTCGCCGACCGCCGCGCCCGCCGGTGGCGGCGGCGGCACCGACAGCTCCGGTCCGACCGAGGCCGAGCAGCTCTACGAGGAGATCGGCGGCCTCAGCGGTCAGGAGCGGCGGGACCGCCTGGTCGAGCTCGCCGCCGAGGAGGGCGGGCTCAACCTGTACACCTCGATGACCGCCGACGTCGCCGACGCCGTGACCGAGGCGTTCTCCGACCAGTTCGACATCGACGTCAGCCTCTACCGCGCGGGGTCGGAGACCGTCCTCCAGCGGATCCTGCAGGAGCAGGGCGCGGGCTTCGCCGGGAACGACGTCGTCGAGACCAACAGCAGCGAGCTGGGCGCCCTCTCGAAGGAGGGCGTCATGGCGGAGTACAGGGGGGAGCGCCGGGACATGGTCCCCGAGGCGGGGAAGGCCGAGAACTGGACGGCCACCCGGTTCAACCTCTTCGCGCCCAGCTGGAACACACAGCAGGTGTCCGGCGACCTGATCCCCACCTCGTGGGAGGACCTCGCCGACCCCAAGTACGACAGCGTCCTGTCCATGGAGCTGGGTGACTACGACTGGTACATGGCGCTGACCGACTACTGGCTCGAGCAGGGAAAGAGCCAGGAGGAGGTCGACAAGCTCTTCGCCGACATGGCCGACGGCGCCAAACTGGTCAAGGGCCACACCGTGCAGGGCGAGCTGATGAGTGCCGGGGAGTTCGGCGTCGCGGCGTCGAACTACACCTACATCGTGGAGCGCGCCAAGGGCGACGGTGCACCGGTGGACTACCAGCCGCTGGTGGAGCCGGTCATCGCCCGGCCCAACGGCGCCGGCCTGATGAAGACCGCGGCCAACCCCGCCACCGCCATGCTGTTCCTGGACTGGATGCTCGAGGAGGGGCAGGCGGTCATCGCCGAGGAGTCCCTGACCCCCTCGATCGTCGAAGGCGGCGACCCCCTGGCGGACGTGGAGCTCTACCCCGTCAACGGGGAGAAGCTGCTCGAGGAGGGCGACGAGTGGAGTGCCCGCTACGACGAGCTGCTCGCCGGCGGAGAGGTCATCGCCGACTGAGCTCCACCGGGGCAGCGCCGCTGGGCGGCGCCGCCCCGGCCCGGTCCCTCGCGGGACTGGCACTGGAACATCCCACCCTCATCACCGCTATGCCCAAAGAGGAGAGACCCCGCGATGACCGCCAACCTGGCCGATCCGGCGGTGACCCCGGAGGAGCTGACCCGTCCGCCGGCCGGGCCCAAGGACTCGACGGCGTCCCGGTGGCGGGCACCGCTCACCCCCAAGGTGTTCATCGTCGCGGGCGTCGCCCTGGCCGTCGGCTACCTCGCGCTGGTCCCGCTGTTCTACCTCCTCTGGGGGACCTTCTTCGGCGCTGCGGGTCTGGACTTCAGCGGCTTCGGCCGGGCGTACGGCAACGGCCGGATCGGTGAGCTGTTCAGCAATTCGCTCCTGTTCGCCGGCGGTGCCGCGGCCCTCTCCCTGACGGTCGGCACGACGCTGGCCTACCTCAACGTCCGGACGGCGGTGCCTTTCAAGGCGCTGTTCTTCGCCGCCTCCATCGTGCCTTTGATCGTGCCGGGGATCCTCTACACGATCTCCTGGATCTTCCTGGCCAGCCCCCAGATCGGGCTGCTGAACACCTTCTTCGACTCCGCCTTCGGCGTCACGCCGTTCGACATCTTCACGCTGTGGGGGATGATCTGGGTCGAGGGGCTGCACTCCTCGCCCATCGTCTTCCTCCTGATGGTGGCGGCGTTCCGGTCCATGGACCCCTCGCTGGAGGAGTCCGCGCTGATGTCGGGCGCCACGCGCCTGCAGACGCTGCGCAAGGTGACCCTGCCGCTGGTCCGCCCGGCCCTGCTCTCGGCCGTGCTGGTCATCCTGATCACCAGCCTGGAGTCCTTCGAGGTCCCGGCGCTGCTCGGTCTGCAGAACGGCATCTACGTCTTCACCAGCCGCATCTACTTCGTGCTGCGGACCTATCCGCCGGACCTGGCGGCCGCCGGAGCCCTCGCCGTGAGCCTGCTGGCCATCGCCGTCATCGGCGTCGCGGTCACCCGTCTGCTCGCCGGACGGGGCAGCAAGACCTACCAGACCGTGACGGGCAAGGGCTTCCGCCCCCGGCCGATGGACCTCGGCAAGTGGAAGCCGGTCGTGGGGGTGGGCATCCTCTTCTACTTCTTCGCCACCGTCCTCGCCCCGCTGGCGGTCCTGGTCTACACCTCGCTGCTGCCCTTCTACCGGGCGCCGTCCCTCGAGACGATCAAGTCCTTCACCCTCGAGAACTACACCGCCGTGTGGGAGCTCAACCAGGCCACCCGGGCGCTGAAGAACAGCCTCCTCCTGGGTCTGGGCTCGGCCACGGTCGTCATGGCGCTCATGTCGATCGCCGCCTGGATCGCGATCCGCTCCCGCATCCCGGGCCGCGGCCTGATCGAGCAGCTGAGCTTCGTGCCGCTGGTCATCCCGGGGCTGGTCCTCGGCCTCTCGCTGTCCTTCGTGTACCTGCGCAGCCCGATCCCGGTCTACGGCACGATCTTCATCCTGCTGATCGCCTACTGCACCAAGTACATGCCCTACGGCATGCGGTACGCGGCGACCTCCATGAACCAGATCTCCGCGGAGCTGGAGGAGTCGGCTCTGGTCAGCGGAGCGACGTGGTGGCAGACGTTCCGCCGGGTGCTGCTGCCGCTGCTCTCCCCGGGGATCCTGGCCGGGTTCGTCTACATCCTCGTGGTGTCCTTCCGGGAACTGTCGAGTTCGATCCTGCTGTACAGCCCCGGGAACGAGGTGCTGTCCATCCTGATCTTCGAGCAGTACGAGAACGGGCAGTTCACCGTGCTCGCCGCCATCGGCGTCATCATGGTCCTCACGCTGATGGTCCTGGTGACGATCGCCTACAAGATGGGCGCGAAGGTCGGCCTGCGTGAGGACTGAGATCCCGCGGCCGGCGGCGGCCCCGGGCCCGCCGATCCCACTGCACCCCATTCCCGAGTACCGGTCGGAAAGGACCAGGACCAACCCATGCTGAGGATCGACAACCTCGTCAAGTCCTTCGCCGGCGAGAAGCCGAAGGGCGGCACCAAGGCCGACGCGAAGGCCGCGGCCGTCTTCGCGGTCAACGACGTGACCTTCGAGGTCAAGGAGGGGGAGCTGTTCACCCTCCTCGGCCCTTCCGGCTGCGGCAAGACGACCACCCTGCGGTCCATCGCCGGCCTCGAGAAGCCCGACAGCGGGCGTATCACGGTTGGGGACAGGGTCATGTTCCGCGCCGGGGAGGGCAACCGGACGGTGAACCTGCCCGCCAACCAGCGCGGCCTGGGCATGGTCTTCCAGTCCTACGCGATCTGGCCGCACATGACCGTCTTCGACAACGTCGCCTTCCCGCTGCAGGTCCGCAAGCGCTCCGAGCGACCGTCGAAGAAGGAGATCGAGGAGCGGGTGACCCGCGTCCTGGAGACGATGGAGCTCTCCGCGCAGGCCGGCCGGCAGGCGACCAAGCTCTCTGGCGGCCAGCAGCAGCGCCTGGCGCTGGCGCGGGCGCTGGTGATCGAGCCCCCGCTGCTGCTGCTGGACGAGCCGCTGTCCAACCTCGACGCCAAGCTCCGCGAGTCCCTGCGCTACGAGCTCAAGCGCCTGCAGCGCGAACTGGGCATCACCTCGGTGTACGTCACCCACGACCAGGTCGAGGCCCTCGCGCTGTCCACGCACATCGCCGTCATGCAGTCGGGCAGCGTCGTGCAGCTCGGCAAGCCGCGCGAGGTGTACGAGACCCCGGCCAACAAGTTCGTCGCCGAGTTCATCGGCACGTCGAACTTCATCCCCGGGACCGTCGGGGCCCGGCGCGGCAACCAGCACTGCGTGGAGACGACCAACGGGACGCTCGCCCTCGCGTCCGGGGCCGAGCTGCCCGTCGGCTCCGACGTCGTCGTGTCGATCCGGCCGGAGGCCGTCCAGCTCAACACGCAGAGCGCCCTGGGCTCGGTGCCCAACGAGTGGCACGGGACGGTCGTGACGCGCGCCTTCCTGGGTGACGCCGTGGACCACGTGGTGGCCGTGGGCAAGCACGAGATCCGGGCGCGGGTGAACCCCTCGGTCTCCTTCGAGCCCGGCACGCAGGTCTACCTGCAGCTGGACCCCAGCAAGATCTCGCTCGTGCCGGTCGGCTGAGGTGCCGCTGCCAGAGGTACTGCGCAACCGCGACTTCGACCTCTACTGGTCCGGGGTCGTCCTCAGCCAGATCGGCACCCGAGGCACCGTCGCGGCGAACTTCTTCCACGTCTACGCGCTGACCGACTCCATCGCCTACACCGGCCTCGTCGGGGCCGGTCAGGCGGTGGCGTTGATCCTGCTCAGCCCGCTGGGCGGGGCGCTGGCCGACCGCTACGACCGCCGGCGTCTCCTGCAGGTCGCGCAGGCGGTCTCGCTGGTCGTGGCCGTGGCGCTGACCGTGGTCACCTTCAGCGGGGCGGTCCAGGCCTGGCACGTGGTGCTCAGCGTGCTGTTCACCACCGCCGCGGCGACCTTCGACCAGCCGGCGCGGCAGGCGCTGATCCCCGCCCTGGTGCCGCGCAGCCAGATCGGGCAGGCCATCGCGCTGCTCAACCCCTCGCGCGAGGTGGCGGTGCTGGCCGGTCCGCTTCTGGCGGGCGTGCTCATCGCGATCGCCGGTCCGGGGCTGATGTACGCCGTCGACGCGGTCACCTACGCGGCGCTCATCGTCGTCCTGGCCTTCGTCCGCGTGCCGAAGCTGGAACCGAAGGGTGCGGCGGCCGGCTCGATCTTCGGCAGCATCGCGGAGGGCGCGCGCTACGTCGTCCGCCGGCCGCTGATCACCAGCCTCATGGCGCTGGACCTGTCGGCCACCGTGCTGAGCGCGTATCGGGTGCTGCTCCCGGCGCTGGCCGCGGACGTGCTGATGGTGGGCCCCACCGGGTACGGCGTGCTCTCCAGCGCCCCCTCCGCCGGGGCGCTGCTGGCCACCTACACGATCTTCAAGGTCGTGGAGGGGTCGCGCCGGCAGGGCAAGGTGGTGCTGGGCGCCACCTTCCTCTACGGCATCGCCGCCATGCTCCTGGCGCAGGCGCCGGTGCTGTGGCTCGCGGTCGGCGCGGCGCTGCTGCTCGGGGCCTTCGACGCTATGGCCACGACCATGCGGCACGCCGCCGTGCAGATCGACACCCCGGACGAGATCCGCGGACGGGTCACGGCATTCTACCAGATGTCCTCCCGCGGCGGGCCGGCGATCGGGGACATGGCGATGGGCGCCTTCGCCGGTGCGGTCGGGCCGGCGCTCGCCCTCACCATCGGCGGGCTGGGGCCCATGCTCGTGGCACTGGCCTTCTGGTCCAGGCCCAACGTGGTCCGTGAGTACCAGGGCGTGGTGGAGGACGAGCCGGAGACGCCGGTGGAACCGGTCGCCCCGCCGGATGCCCGCCCGGTCTCCGGCGAGACGCGGCGCAGCAGCTGACGGCCAGTCGCCCCGCCCCGCCGCCACCGAAGGAGACCAGCATCAGTCAGCCCGGCATGGAGTACAGGACCTTCGGCCGTACCGGCCTCCGGGTCAGCGTCTGCGGGCTCGGCGGCGGGGGGGAGAGCCGGCTCGGTCTGGCGAAGGGGTCGACCGAGGAGCAGGCGATCGCGGTCGTCCGGCGGGCACTGGAGCTAGGGGTCACCTACATCGACACCGCGCCGAACTACGGCACCGAGGACGTGATCGGCCGCGCGCTGGAGGGCCACCGCGATGACGTGGTCGTCTCCTCCAAGACGGTCGCGCGTCGCAAGGACGGCTCGCCGGTCGACCGGGCCGGCGTCCGGCGGTCGATCGAGGGCACGCTGCGAGCGCTCCGCCGGGACGTCGTCGACGTCTACCACCTGCACCGCGTGCGGCCGGAGGACTACGACCACGCCCTCGCCGAGATGGTCCCCGAGCTCCTCGCCCTCCGGGACGAGGGGAAGATCCGCTTCCTCGGCATCTCGGAGAGCACCGGCCACGACGCGCGGCACAGCATGCTGCGCCGGGCCGTGGACGACGACTGCTTCGACGTCCTGATGACCGGCTTCACGTTCTTCAACCAGTCGGCGCGCGAGGTCCTCTTCCCGGCGGCCATCGAGAAGGGCATCGGCGTGGAGATCATGGCCTCGGCACGCAGCTACTTCGGCCGCCCGGAGCAGCTGGCCCAGGAGATCGGCCGGCTGGCCGACGCCGGGGTCATCGGGCGGGAGAGCATCGACCCGGCCGATCCGCTCGGTTTCCTGGAGGCGAGCCTGGACGTGCAGTCCCCGACGGAAGCCGCCTACCGGTTCGTCGCGCACGAGCCAGGCGTCCACGTGGTCCTCGTCGGGACGGGGAACCCGGTGCACCTGGAGGAGAACGTCCGCGCGCTCACCGCCGGTCCGCTGCCGGCGGCCGTGACCGGCCGGCTGGTGTCGCTGTTCGGCCACCTCGCGAAGGCGGTCGACGCGCCCTGGCGGAACTGATGCACCCCCACCCCCTGCGCAGCCGGACGACCGAGACGGGAGAAGGACGGCCATGACGACGACGGAGCCGACCACGGAGAGGACGACGCCGGAGGTCACCGCGTACAGCATGAAGGTGCCGCTGCTGACCAGTGGCCGCACGAACCAGGTGCTGGCCCGCACCGACACGGTGGAGGTCCGCGCCAAGGTCTACGCCGAGGGCGGGGAGAACGCCCTGCACACCCACCTCGACGAGGACCACACCTTCTTCGTCCTCGACGGGGAGGCCACCTTCTACGGGCCCGACGACCAGACCCTCGTCGTCGGCCGGTACGAGGGGCTGATGATCCCGGCGGGCGCCTACTACCGCTTCCAGTCCACGGGCGACACCAACCTCGTGCTGCTCCGCTTCGGAGCCGACGTGGAGGCGCCGGAGGGCGCGGTGGCGCCGCGCGTCGGGCCCGACGGGCTGCCGCTGGAGGGCAAGGACCCCCGCAACAAGCAGCAGCCGCCGGTCTTCTCGGGCGCCACCTTCGGCGAGGGCTGAGCCGGCTCCCCGACCCGGGCCCCTCCGTGGGTCCGGCGACTACTTCGGCTGGCAGATGACGTCCACCAGCGCCGGCAGCCCGGTGCGCTGGACGTGCTCGGCGGCCCGGCGGACGGCGGCCTGGACATCGTCGGGGTCCTCGATCGGCCCCTCGGCCCACCAGCCGAATGACTTGGCCAGCGCGGCGAAGTCCGGCGCCGGGGTGTCGATCGCCATGCCGATGTGCGCGCGGGCGACCGGGGTGCCCCGCTGGCCGGCCAGCCGCTCCTGGTGCTCCCAGTCGTTGTAGTAGGCGCGGTTGTTGAACATCACCACGAGCAGCGGCAGCTCGTAGCGGCTGGCCACCCACAGCGCGCCGGCGTCGAACATCAGGTCGCCGTCGGGCTGCAGGTCGACCACGAGCTTCCCGGAGCCCTTGTGCGCCAGCGCGACGCCGAGGGAGATGCCGATCTGGGTCGCGGTGCCCAGCTGCTTGCCGGGGTGCCGGGAGGGCTGGTCGAAGTCCCACGTGCGCAGCGCCCACTCGGCGGCCGTGCCGGCGGTGAGCACCCAGTCGTGCTCCTTGACGACCTCCCAGACCTCCTCGGCCAGCCGCGAGGTCGCCACCGGCACCTCATTCCGCTTGGCCGAGGCCTTCGCCCGCCAGCCGGCCCACACCTCGTCGTGCCGGCGGGACAGGTCCCCGCGCCACTGCTGCCGCTGCGCCGCGCGGGTGTCGTCGTCCCCGGCGACGATCCCCCGGCACTCCTCCAGCAGCAGCGGCAGGGCGACCGCGGTGTCGGCGGTGACCTGCAGATCGGTGGGCAGCAGCTCGGCGTAGTCCTCGCTCCAGGACGAGATGCCGACGTCGTTGAAGCCGATGTCGAGCACGGTCGTGCCCGGCCGCAGCCGGGACTGGATGGTGCGGGTGGTCGACTCCAGCTTCTGCGTCGGCTTGCCCATGTCCTTGACGTCCAGGAAAAGCACGCAGTCGGCGTCCTCGAGCACCGTGCTGCCGGTGACGTTCAGCGGGTGCCGGTTGGGGAAGTTCAGCCGCCAGTGCGTCTCCACGACGCCGATCCCGACGGTCTCGGCCAGCTCGACCAGGGTGAAGAAGGACTGCGGGTCCCGGCCGGCGTAGGCGGGCGCGATCACCGGACGGCGGGCCGCGCACAGCCGCTGGGCCAGCTCGCGCAGCGCCCTCGGCTCCGGCGCCAGCGGAGAGGGGACGGCGGCCAGCCGCGGCAGGTCGGTGAGGTCGACCGGCTCGTCGATCGGCGACTCCTGCAGGCCGGCGTCCAGCGCGATGTACACCGGGCCGCGGGGCTCCTCCATCGCGATGCGGTACGCCCGCGCCAGGACGGTCTGCACCGAGGGCAGGCTGCGCGGCTCGTAGTCCCACTTGGTGTAGGCGCGCACGGCCTCGCCCTGCACGTTCGCCGAATGGATCCAGTCGATGTTGGGTCGCCGGCGGTCGTGCTCGGCCGGGCCCGAGCCGCCGAGCACGACGACGGGGCAGCGGTCGATGTAGCTGTAGTAGACGCCCATCGTGCCCTGCAGCAGGCCCACCAGGTCGTGCAGGATCACCGCCATCGGCTCGCCGGTGGCCTTGGCGTAGCCGTGCGCGAGCGCCACCGCGATCTTCTCGTGCGGGCACTCGATCATCTGGATGTCGTCGCCGCCGTAGTTGACCAGCGAGTCGTGCAGCCCGCGGAACGAGGAGCCGGGGTTCAGCGCGACGTGCGTGAGGCCCAGCCCGCGCAGCACGTCGACCATGACGTCGGAGCCCCACTCGGGCTTGTCGTAGGGAGCGAAGTTGTCGCCCCGGTCGTGGTGCTTCTCGTACGAGGCGGGGTGTTTCCCGCTGGCGTCGGGCATGTCGGTCATGCGGAGGCTCCTCTCCGGGAGGGGTGGCGGTCGAGAGCGGCGAGGATCTCGTCGGTCGAGCGCACGCGGGCGGTGCGGGGAAAGACCTCCTCGGCGAAGAAGGTGCGCTGCGGGTCGCGCCCGGTCAGGCCCTCGGGGACGACGAAGACCTGCAGGTCGAGGTCGCGCGCCGCGTAGGCGGTGGACGCGACGCCGACGTGCGTAGAGCCGCCGACCAGGATCAGCGTGTCGGCCCCGCGGGCGCGCATGGCCGGGTGCAGGCAGGTGCCGTGCAGGGCCGACCAGCGGTGCTTCGGGACGTCGAGGTCGTCGGGCTGCTGGCCGAGCTCGACCAGCGTGCGGTATCCGGGGTCCCCGCCGCCGTGCGGCGGCCGGGTCGGTCGCGGGTGGTCGGGGCCGAAGGGCCGGTGGCTGCCGTCCAGATCGGTCAGCGCGCGGGCGAAGTCGAGACCGTCGCCCCGGTGGTCGGCCCGCGCCCAGGCGACGACCACCCTGCGGGAGCGGCACTCGTCGGCCAGCCGGCGCACGTGCGGGATCGCCCCGGAAACCTCGGCGCCGTCCCGGTAGTGCTCGAGCAGGTCGAACACGCACAGGAAGGTGCGCGCGGGATCGAGCACCTCCTCGCCGCGGAACAGGGTCGGGTCGGCGGCGCTCACCGGGGGGAGGTCCGGACGTGCACGACCGCCACGGCGCCGCCGGTCGCGGCCTCGACGCCGCGCGCCAGCGCACCGGCGAGGTCATCGGGCTCCTCAACCGGGCCCTCGGCCCAGCAGCCGTAGGAGCGGGCGAGGCCGGCGATGTCCACCTGCGGATCGGCGATCCGCATGCCGATCCAGCTGTTCTGCGCGGGGCGGCCGCGGTGCGCGGCGACCTCCGCCTGGTGTGGCTCGTCGTTGTAGAAGCTCGAGTTGTCGTTGACCACGATCAGCGCCGGGATGCCGTAGTGCACCGCCGTCCAGAGTGCCGACGACGCCATGAGCAGGTCGCCGTCGCCGACGATGCCCACGCCGAGCTGGCCCCGGTCCCGCGCCGCTAGTGCGCCGCCGACCAGGGCGCCCGGGCCGTAGCCGACCCCGCCGCCTCCGGAGTGGCCGAGGTAGCTGCCGGCGCCCGGCAGCTCCCAGACACCCTCGGGCCAGGTGCGGGTGTTGCGCAGGCACAGCAGGTGGTCCACGTCGCGGACCGCCGCCCACGTCTCGGCGACCAGGCGGGCGGGGGAGACGGGCCGGTCGTGCCACCGGCGGCGCAGCTGCTGGGACTGCTCCTCGCGCAGCGCCCGCACCCGTGCCACGACCTGCTCGCGGCGGGCGTCGACGGTTCCGCGGTCGAGCCGCTCCCGCAGCGCCGCGACCAGCTGGGCCACCCCGGTGAGCGGGTCGGCCAGCAGCTGCACGTCGCGGGCCACCGGGCTGCCGAAGGCGTTGGTCCAGGACGGCTGGGCGAGGTCGCCGTGCGAGAGGTCCACGACCAGCGGGCCCTGCCGCTGGTCACCGGCGTCCGCACCGCGCGGCCCGCGGTCGCGCGCGCGGAGCAGCGCGTTCAGATCGACGACGTCGATGGCCAGCACCACGTCGGCGTCGGCGAGCAGCCCGCCGTCGCCGGTGCAGTTCTGCGGGTGCCTGGTCGGCAGCACCACCGTGTTGCGGTCGTCCCGGTAGGCGGCGCCGAGCAGCTCCACGAGCTCACCGACCGCCGCGGTGGCGCGCGGGTCCAGGCCCACCCGCCCGGCGACGACGACGGGGTAGCGGGCGTCCACCAGCACCTGGACCGCGCGCTCGATCGACGCCGGGTCGGCCGCCATCGGCGGCGCCGGGGCGTGCCGGGCCAGGTCCGGCAGCGGCACCGGGGCCTCCAGCCGGGCCTCCTGCACGCCGGCGTCCAGGCTGACGTACGCCGGGCCCTGCGGCGCGGACAGCGCCCGCTGCCGGGCCCGTGCGACGTCGGCGACGAAGGCCGCCGGGGTCATCGGCTCGGCGTCCCAGACCGTGTAGTCGCGCACCAGCTGCGCCTGGGTGGTCGCCGAGTGGATCCAGTCGATCGGACGGCGCTGCGCGGGGTCGGCCGGGCCGCTGCCGCCCAGCAGGAGCAGCGGCGTCCGGTCGCAGAAGGCGTCGTAGACGGCCATCGAGGCGTGCTGCAGGCCGACCAGGTCGTGGATCGCGGCCACGCCGATCCGGCCGGTGGCCTTGGCCCATCCGTGGGCCAGCGCCACCGCCACCTCCTCGTGCAGGCACAGCAGCAGCTGCGGGTCGGTGTTGCCGCCGTGGTTGACCAGCGAGTCGTGCAGCCCCCGGAACGAGGACCCCGGGTTCAGCGGCACGTAGGGCACCTCGAGCGCGGACAGCAGGTCGACGACGACGTCGCTGCCCCACGCGGCGGGCTGGCGGCCCTCGGGCAGGCCGGTGGGTCGCTCGACGTCCCGGCCGGTCATGCGCCGACCGACGCGGCAGCGCGCTCGGCGTCGGCGGCGGCGCGCAGGTCGTCGGCGGTGAGCCGGCCCGGGTCGAGGGCCAGCTCGGGCGTGGAGCCCATCGCGGTCAGCACCAGCTTGCGGATCCGCCGCCCGTCCAGCCCGGCGCACCGGTCGGCGAGGTCGGCGGCGAGCTGCTCGTCGCAGGCGACCCCGAGCAGGCCGGGGAAGACCGCGGCGGCCTCGGCGAGGGAGTCCCGGAGGATCCGCTCGACGGTGGGCCGGTCCGGCAGGGCGAGGTGCAGGACGAGGTCGGCCCGGTCCAGGAAGGCCTCGTCGACGGCGGCGGCGAAGTTCGTCGTCCCGAGGACGAGCACGGAGGGGCTGGTGCGGCGGAGCTGGTCCAGCCCGGAGAGGAGGGCGTCGGTCGCCCGGTGCACGTCCACCGGGTTGGTCTCGAAGCTGGCCGTGCTGCGCCGCACGGCCAGCGCCTCGACCTCGTCGACGAGGACCACGGTGTGCGGACGGCGGGCGGCGATCTCCGGCAGGGTGTCGGAGAACAACCGCAGCACCGCCCGCGGACCCTCTCCCAGCATGTCGCTGGGGAAGGCGTGCGGGTCGATCTCGACGAACGTCGTCGCCCCCCGCGGCGCCAGCGCCAGCGCGACCTTCTGCGCCAGGCCCTGGCACAGCGTCGTCTTGCCGGTGCCCGGCGGGCCGGAGAGCAGGACCAGCCCGTGCGGCGCGCCGGCCAGCTGGGCCAGTGCGCGGCCGTGCCGCAGCACCAGCAGGGCGGTGCCCAGCAGGCGCTCCTTGAGGCCGGGGGGCGTGAAGATGCTGTCCCAGGGGCCCTCGTGGTGGTCGGCCGGCAGCGCGTGCACCCCGACGATGCCCGGGGGGTACGTCGCCGCCGGCCCGACCGAGCTCAGCGCCATGTCCTCGGCCAGACCGTGCTCGGCCCACCCGCCCCCGGCCCGCTCGCCCTCACGGCCAGGTGGGCCGCTGGACCGGCGGCCACTGGATGGTCGAGACGTCGCCGGCCTGCTTGTCGCGGATGTGGTCCGGCGGCTCCTCGAAGAGGACCAGGGGATCGCAGAGCACCCGCATCGTCTCCAGCAGGCTGTCGAACATGTGGATCCGGACCAGCTTGGCGGTGTTGTCCGGGTCGTCGTTGAAGTGCTGGTGCCACAGGAAGTGGTCGACGACGATGAGGTCGCCCTTCTTCCAGGAGTGGTTCTGCCCGCCCTCGGGCTCGGTGCCCAGGTAGGAGTGCCCCTTCCCCTCGACCACGTACAGCCAGGCCTCGCCGGGGTGGCGGTGCATCGACTGGCCGCGGCCCGGGCCGAACTCGAGCATCGCCATGGTGATGCCCGAGGCCTGGTAGCCGATGGCCTTGTCCAGCAGGAACGTCGTCCGCGTGCCTCGTGGCGTGTTGAGCAGCTCGAGGGAGTCCCAGCTGGTGTGCAGCCGGCCGTTCCGGCGCTCCTGCTGTTGGCGCGCGACCCGGCGGAGCCGGCGGGCGTAGGGATCGTCGCCCGCGGGACCCTCGGAGACCGCCGGGCGCGGCGCCAGCGTCGAGAACTCGGCGTCGCCGGCGTCCTCGAGGACCGACATGCCCATCGTCTCGAGCATCGGCTCGCTGGAGAAGGTCGTGTACCGCAGCGGAGCCGTGCCGTCGGCGTCGACGCCGGTGCGGTGCCAGGCCCAGGGGGGCAGGTGCACCGAGTCGCCGGGGGCGACGTCGATGCGCTCGCCGTCGATCTCGAACCAGCCCTGACCGCCGACGACGAAGACCATCGCGTCCCACGAGTGGCGGTGCACCGTGGTGGTGACCCCGGGGTCGACCTCGTGGACCAGCGCGTCCATCGTGCGGGTCTGGCGGTCACCGTCGGCGCCGACGTAGACGCCGACGCGCGAACGGCGCCCGGTCGGGACGAGGGGAGCGTCTTCGACCGCCACCACGGTGCGCCAGTTGGCCCGCCAGTCCTCGACGAACTTCTTCCGGCGGCTGTTCTGCACGTGGTAGTGGGTGACCGACGTCGTCGTCTTGGTGCTCATCGCGGGCATTGCCCCCTGGGTAAAGGACTGACCATTAGTCCTAACATCATGTCAAAGCGTCCGCCACGTGCGCAAGGCCACAGCGTGACAACTGCACGCCGTCCGGGGGCCGGATGCGCGTGAGGTCACAGCCGGACGGCGTTCCTGCAGGTCCGGCAGGGTCTTGAATGGCAGCCGGAGATCCACCCGGGTCAACGAGGACGTCGGGAGGTCGGCCGCACAGCCGTGCGCCGCAGCCAGCCGAGACCTCGAGGAGCGACCATGATCGCCGGAACCACCTTCGCGCACGACGGCGTCAGCCCGGACATGATCGGCATCGGCGAGCCGCGGCTGCGCCGGTCCCGCCGCACGGCCGACCAGTCGTGGTTCGTGCGCGCCGGCGCGGTCCTGCGCGGCCTGCGCCCCGCCGCGACGCAGGTGCCGGTCCTCGGCCGCTGACACCCCGGGGCGGGTCGCCCTACAGCAGCGACTCGCCCCGCTCCAGCGCGGCGATCATCGCCACCCGCCGGGCGTGCACGTCGCCCTTGAACGGCGTGCTCAGCCAGGCCGCCACCACCCGCTCGGCATCCTCGGCGTCGATCACCTTGGCGCCGAGCACGAGCACGTTGGCGTCGTTGTTGCCGCGGGAGACCTCGGCATGCCAGACGTCGGGGCACAGGCCGGCCCGGATGCCCCGGATCTTGTTGCAGGCGATGACCTCGCCTTGGCCGCTGCCGCCGACGACGATCGCCCGGTCGGCCCGGCCGTCGACGACCCGGCGGCAGGCGTCCTCGCACAGCGGCGGGTAGTCCACCAGCTCCTCGTGCGTGTCGGCGCCGCGGTCGTCGACCTCGTGCCCGCCGGCGCGCAGCGTCTCCACCAGACGCGCCTTGAGCGCGACGCCGTTGTGGTCGGCAGCGATGGTGATGCGCACGGCGCGCTCAGCCGACGACGTCGCGGGTGTCGGCCGTGAAGACGTCCTCGAGGGCCGGCGCGCGGTCGAGGATCCTCTGGTCGACCGCGCTGCGCAGCAGCTCCTGCAGCACTCCCCGGTTGGGCTCGATGCCGTAGGGGAGGGGGTCCTCCCACCCGGTCAGCTCCATGACCCTGCGGTGCATCCGGTCGGTCGCGGTCTCCTCCGGGAGCGTGCCCGCGCGCAGCTGCTCGACGTAGCGGCGCTTGGACTCCGCAAAGGCGTCGAACA
>JALYNA010000107.1 GCA_030773455.1 Actinomycetota bacterium | reverse complement strand
GCGCGAGGACCTGGAACCGGGTCCCCTCCGGCATGGCGAGCACCTGGTCGACGATCTGCTGCGGCGTCTGGCGGGAGATCGGCTTGCCGCAGTTCGGGCAGTGCGGTCGCCCGGCGCAGCAGGTGGGCCAGCACCTCCAGCTCGCGTCCCTCCTCGGCGGCCTCGAACTCGACCTTGCCGCGGGAGGCAGGCACGACCGACGGCAGGTCGCAGACCCGGGCGACGGCGGACTGCTCGCCGGTGACCGCAGCGCGTCGTACCGCAGAGGCCGCAACCGTCTCGGCAGCGGCCACGGCGAAGCGGGCCGAGACGCCGGAGCGCTGATCGACCTGCGGCGAGTCGCGGACCAGCCGGGTGAAGCGGGCGACGACCTCGAGCAGGTGGTCGGGCACCGTGACGTCGGTGCCGGGCCAGCTCAGCACCGCCTCCTGGCGGACGAGGTCGATCTCGTCCTCGAGGCGCAGCGGGTAGTGCGTGCGGACCTCGGCGCCGAAGCGGTCCTTGAGAGGCGTGATGATCCGGCCGCGGTTGGTGTAGTCCTCGGGGTTGGCGCTGGCGACCAGCAGCAGGTCGAGCGGCAGCCGCAGCGTGTAGCCCCGCACCTGGATGTCGCGCTCCTCCAGCACGTTGAGCAGCGCGACCTGGATGCGCTCGGCGAGGTCGGGCAGCTCGTTGACGCTGAAGATGCCGCGGTTGGTGCGCGGCACCAGGCCGTAGTGCACCGTCTCGGGGTCGCCCAGGGTGCGGCCCTCCGCGACCTTGATCGGGTCGACGTCGCCGATGAGGTCGCCGACGCTGGTGTCCGGGGTGGCCAGCTTCTCGCCGAAGCGCTCGCTGCGGTGCAGCCAGCCGACCGGGGTGGCGTCGCCGTGCTCGGCGATCTGCCGGTGCGCCCACACGCTGATCGGCTGCAGCGGGTGCTCGTTGAGCTCGCTGCCGCCCAGCACCGGCGTCCACTCGTCGAGCAGGCCGACCAGCGTGCGGATCAGGCGGGTTTTGCCCTGCCCGCGCTCGCCGAGCAGGACCAGGTCGTGACCGGCGATGAGGGCGCGCTCGACCTCCGGGACGACGGTGTCCTCGAAGCCCACGATGCCGGGCAGGGACGGGTCGCCGGCGGCCAGCCGGGCGAGCAGGTTGGCGCGGATCTCGGCCTTGACCGGCCGGGGGGTGGCCCCGCTGTCGCGGAGCTCACCCAGGGTCGTGGGTGCGGGGGGAGCGGAGGCGGGAAGGCCGGGGTCCGTCACCCCAGCCACGGTACGACGGTGCCGCCCGTGCGGGCACCCGTCCGCGCTCCCACGTGCCAGGATCGGCGGCATGGTGGCTGCGGAGGTGCCGCTGGTCGGCGGCGCGGACGTCGAGGCCGCCGCCGAGTTGCTGGACGGCGTCGTCCGGCATACGCCGCTGGAGCACTCGCGGGCGCTGGCCGAGCGGGTCGGCGGGCCCGTCTGGCTCAAGTGCGAGAACCTGCAGCGCACCGGCTCGTTCAAGATCCGCGGCGCCTACACCCGGCTGGCCCGGCTGTCGGCCGAGGCGCGGGCCCGGGGCGTGGTCGCGGCCAGCGCCGGCAACCACGCGCAGGGTGTCGCCCTGGCCGCGCAGCTGCTGGGCGTCCGGGCCACGGTGTTCATGCCCGAGAGCGCGCCGCTGCCCAAGGTGGCGGCCACCCGGGGCTACGGCGCCGAGGCCCGGCTCGGTGGCGCCTCGCTGACCGAGGCGCTGGTGGCGGCCACCGAGCACGCGCGCCGGACCGGCGCGGTGTTCATCCACCCGTTCGACCACCCCGACGTGATCGCCGGGCAGGGGACGGTCGGCCTGGAGGTCCTCAACCAGTGCCCTGGCGTGGCCACCGTCGTCGTCTGCACCGGCGGTGGTGGGCTGCTGTCCGGCATCGCGGCCGCCGTGCGGGCCCGCCGTCCCGACGTCCGGGTGGTCGGCGTGCAGGCCGCGGCGGCCGCCGCCTTCCCCGGGTCGCTGGCCGCTGGCCGGCCGGTGGCTCTGGCGGGGATGACGACGATGGCCGACGGGATCGCCGTCGGGGCGCCCGGGGAGCTGACGTTCGCGCATGTCCGCGACCTGGTCGACGAGGTGCGCACGGTCAGCGAGGAGGACCTCTCCCAGGCGCTGCTGTTCTGCCTGGAGCGGGCCAAGCTCGTCGTCGAGCCGGCCGGGGTCGCCGCGGTCGCCGCCGTGCTCGCCGAGCCGGCCGCCTTCCCACCGCCGGTGGTCGCGGTCGTCTCCGGCGGCAACATCGACCCGGTGCTGCTGCTCAAGGTCGTGCAGCACGGCATGGCCGCCGCCGGGCGCTACCTGTCGCTGCGGCTGCGCGTACCCGACCGGCCGGGCTCGCTGGCGGCGGTGCTCGGCGAACTGGCGCAGGTCGGCGCCAACGTGCTGGAGGTCGAGCACGAGCGGACGGCAGCCCAGCTGCACGTCGGCGAGGTGGAGGTGTTCGTGGTCGTGGAAACGCGCGGGCCCGACCACGCCGCCGAGGTCGTCGCCGCGCTCGCCCGCGCGGGGTACGCGGTCACCCGATGACTCGCGGCGCACCGATGAGTCCAGCGCCGCTCGCCCGTCTCCTCCTCGACCGCCCGGACCGTCCGGGTCCGACCGAGGGGGCCTCGTGGAGTTGCTGGACCGATGCGTACGCCGGTGGCGAAAATGGCTCGGGAACTGTCGGTCTCCGCAACTAGCCTGCACCCCATGACCGACGCGATCGTGGTCGACGGGCTGGAGAAGCGCTTCGGCGCCACCACTGCCCTCGCCGGGGTGAGCCTGACCGTCGCGGAGGGCTCCGTGCTGGGGCTCCTGGGCCCGAACGGGGCGGGGAAGACGACGGTGGTGCGGATACTCAGCACCCTGCTGCTCCCCGACGCGGGACGGGCGCGGGTGATGGGGCTGGACGTGGTGCGCGACGCGGACGCCGTCCGGGCGTCGATCGGGCTCACCGGCCAGTACGCCGCGGTCAACGAGTACCTGACCGGGTTCGAGAACCTCGAGATGGTCGGTCGGCTCTACCGGCTCGGCCGCCGCGAGGCCCGCGCCCGCGCCGAGGAGCTGCTGATCCGGTTCGACCTCTCCGAGGCCGCGAACCGTCCGGCGAAGACCTACTCGGGCGGCATGCGGCGCCGGCTCGACATCGCCGCCTCGCTCATCGCCCGGCCCCGTGTGCTCTTCCTCGACGAGCCGACCACGGGCCTGGACCCGCGCAGCCGGCTGGCCATGTGGGAGTTCATCGCCGACCTCGCCGGCGGGGGGACGACGATCCTGCTCACCACCCAGTACTTGGAGGAGGCCGATCGGCTGGCCGACCGCATGGTCGTGATCGACCGCGGCCAGGTCATCGCCCGCGGCACCGCCGACGAGCTGAAGGCGCAGGTCGGCGGCCGGCGGCTGGAGTTCACGCTGAGCCGTCCGGAGGACCTGCCCGTGGTCGCCGAGCGGCTGCGGCCGCTGGCCGTCGACGAGCCGCGGATCGACGAGCAGAGCCGCCGGATCGGCCTGCCGGTCAGCGGCGGCGCCGACACGCTGGCCGAGGCGCTGCACCGGCTGGAGGGCAGCGGCGTCGAGGTGCTCGACGTCGGGCTGCGCCGACCCGACCTGGACGACGTCTTCCTGACCCTCACCGGCCACGCCGCCGAGACGGCCGGAACCACCGACGAGGTTCCGGACCAGCCGGTCGAGACGGTGGGGAGTGCCCGATGAAGCGCCTGACAGCACGGCTGCGCCGTTCCGCCCCTGCACCGGAGGTGGGTCGATGAGCGCACTGGGGGTCGCCCTCGCCGACGGCCTGACCATCACCCGGCGCAATTTGATCAAGGTGAAGCGGGTGCCCGATCTGATCGTCGCCGCGACGCTGGCCCCGATCATGTTCGTGCTGCTCTTCCGCTACGTCTTCGGCAGCGCCATCCCCATCCCGGGCATCGACTACGCCGAGTTCCTGCTGCCCGGGATCCTGGCGCAGACGATCGTCTTCGGCTCGACGATCACGGGGATGAGCATCGCCGACGACATGCAGAAGGGGCTGATCGACCGGTTCCGGTCGCTGCCGATGGCCCGGTCGGCGGTGCTGGTCGGGCGGACCGTCGCCGATCTGGGGCTGAACGGCATCTCGATCGTGGTCATGGTCGTCACCGGCCTGATCGTCGGGTGGCGGATCCGGTCCTCGGTGGTCGAGGCGATCGCCGGTTTCCTGCTCCTGCTGCTGTTCTCCTTCGCGATGAGCTGGGTGATGGCGACCGTCGGACTGCTGGCGCGGACCCCCGAGGTGGTGCAGAACGGCAGCTTCATCCTGATCTTCCCGCTCACGTTCGTCGCCAACACCTTCGTGCCGACGAACAACTTCCCGTCGGTGCTGAAGGTGGTCGCCGACTGGAATCCCGTGTCGGCCGTCGTCCAGGCGGCCCGTGAGCTGTTCGGCAACACCGCGCCGATCCTGGAGACCTCCGACGCCTGGTCCCTGCAGCACCCGGTGCTGTACACGCTGATCTGGGCGGCGGTCCTGCCCGCGGTGTTCGTGCCGTTGTCGGTGCGTATCTACCAGCGCACCTCGACGAGATGAGGCGGCGTCAGCTCGAGCACTGAACGCGGGAGGCCCGGAACGCGTCCGGTTCCGGGCCTCCCGCGTCCAGCCCGTGCCTCCCGCCCACCGACGGGCACGGCACCGCAGTGTCACAGTTGGCCCGTGCCCGCTTCCGCCGCCGCGTCTGCCGACAACCCGTTGCTCCAGCCGTCCTCGCTTCCGCTGGAACTGCCGCCGTTCGCGGACACCACCCTCGAGCACTGCCGGGAGGCCGTGCTGGCCGGGATGGCCGAGCAGCGCGCCGAGGTGGCCGCCATCGTCGGCTCGCCCGAGCCGCCGACGTTCGAGAACACCGTCGTCGCGCTGGAGCGGTCCGGCCGGCTGTACCGCCGCGCCGGCGCGGTCTTCCACAACCTCGCCTCGTCGGTCGCCACCGACCGGCTGCGCGAGATCGAGCGGGAGCTGGCCCCGCTGGAGTCGGCGCACGCGGACGCCCTGCGGCTGGACCCGGAGCTCTTCGCCCGCATCGACGCCGTCCACGCGCAGCGGCACGCCGGCGGCCTGGATCCCGAGGCCGTCCGGCTGGTGGAGCGCTATCACCTCGACCTCGTGCTCGCCGGCGCGCGGCTCGACCGGGCCAGCCGCGCCCGGTTGACCCAGCTCAACCGCGAGCTGTCCGAGCTGTCCACGACGTTCGGGCAGAACCTGCAGCTGGCCACCGAGGCCGCCGCGGTCGTGGTCGCCGACGCCGCCGAGCTTGACGGGCTCGGCCCCGAGGAGGTCGCCGCCGCGGCCCGCGCCGCCGCTGACCGCGGGGTGGCCGGCTTCGTCGTCCCGCTGCTGCTGCCCACCGGCCAGCCGGTGCTGGCCAAGCTGCGCGACCGCGACCTGCGCCGCCGGGTCTTCGAGGCCTCGGTGGGCCGGGCGTCGGGCGGCGAGTACGACAACGGCGCGGTCGCCGTGCGGATCGCCCGGGTGCGCGCCGAGCGGGCGCGGCTGCTCGGTTTCCCCACCCACGCCGACCTCGTGCTCGCCGACCAGACTGCGGGCAGCACCGCGGCGGTCGACGCCATGCTCGGCCGGATGGTCGGGCCGTCGATGGCCAACGCGCGGGCCGAGGCGGCTGCCCTGGCCGAGGTCGCCGCCCGCGACGGCGTGTCCGAGCTGGCGCCGTGGGACTGGGCGTTCTACAGCGAGCGGGTGCGCGCCGAGCGGTACTCGGTCGACACTCCGGCGCTGCGGCCGTGGTTGGAGCTGGACCGGGTGCTCGTGGACGGCGTCTTCGCCGCCGCGGAGCGGCTCTACGGCTACCGGTTCACCGCGCGGACCGACCTGGCCGGCTACCACCCCGACGTCCGCGTCTGGGAGGTCACTGACGCGGCGGGGGGAACGATCGGTCTCTACCTCGGTGACTTCTACGCTCGGGAAGGCAAGCGCGGGGGCGCCTGGATGAGCTCGTTCGTCACCCAGTCGCGGTTGCTGGGCACCCGGCCGGTGGTGGTGAACAACCTCAACGTCGCCCGCGGAGCCGATGGGCAGCCCACGCTGCTCACCCTTGACGAGGTGAACACGCTGTTCCACGAGTTCGGCCATACCTTGCACGGCCTGAGCTCCGCGGTCACCTACCCGCGGTTCGCCGGGACGAGCGTGCCGCGCGACTTCGTGGAGTTCCCGAGCCAGGTCAACGAGATGTGGGCGCTGTGGCCCGAGGTCCTGGCCGGGTACGCGCGGCACGTGGAGACTGGTGAGCCGCTGCCGGGTAGCGTCGTCGAGGCGATCGAGGCCGCGCAACTGTGGGGCGAGGGCTTCGCGACGCTGGAGTACCTGGCGGCCACGCTGCTCGACCAGGCCTGGCACCGGATCACCCCGGAGACCGAGGTCGGCGACCCCGCGGAGTTCGAGCGGGCCGCGCTCGAGGCGGCCGGCGTCGCCTACGACCTGGTGCCGCCGCGCTACTGGACGACGTACTTCCAGCACGTCTTCGCCGGGGGGTACGCAGCCGCCTACTACTCCTACATCTGGTCGGAGGTGCTCGACGCCGACACCGTCGAGTGGTTCCGGGAGAACGGCGGCCTGCGCCGGGAGAACGGCGAGGTCTTCCGGTCCCGGCTGCTCGCCGTCGGCGGGTCGGTCGACCCGCTGGAGGCCTTCCGCGCCGTCCGCGGCCGGGACGCCGACCCGACCCCGTTGCTCCGCCGCCGCGGGCTGTTGCCCGCCGGCTGACCCGTTGCCGGGGTTCCCCGTCCATCGCGGGCCACAGCGCCGGCAGTGCACGGGAAACGCCCGCAATGCTCATCCGCCCCTGCTCCTGGGCCGTTTTCGTGCTCCTCGGGCGCTGCAGTCCCCCGAGAGCGCGAACAACACCCCAGGAGCGGCGACGTCACAGCCAGGGGAGCGCGAGGACGACGTCGAGGTCGTCGGGGCTGTCTCCCTCGCGGACCAGCCGGTTGGGCTGGCGGTGGCCGCACGCCGTGCAGCGGTGGACCACCTGCCAGCCCTTGCCGGACTTCTCCACCAGGCCGATCGGCTCCATCGGCGCCCGGCACTCACTCGCCCGGTCGCCGGGGAGGTCGTCGACGTGCAGCGACCACAGGCACACCGGGCAGTGGTTGCGGTAGTGCCCGTCGGTGTTGGCCGGAACCGCCGACCCGCAGTGGACGCAGGCGAACCCGGTGTTCTCCGCCCGCCGGGACCGGGCGGGGCGGGTCACGCGGGGACCCCGGTCAGGGGACGAAGGGCTCGACGGCGACGACGTCGACGGTGATGTCGCGGCCGTTGGGCGCCTGGTAGGTGACCGCCGTCCCGGGCGCGGCGCCCAGGATGGCGGAGCCCAGCGCGGACTCGGGCGAGTAGACCTGCAGCCCCGTCGTCCCGACGATCTCGCGCGAGCCGAGGAGGAACTTCTCGGTCTCATCGTCGCCCTGGAACCGGATGGTGATCACGGTGCCGGTGGCGGCGTGCGTGGCCGTCGTGGGCGCGTCGCCGACCCGGGCCTTGCGCAGCAGGTCCTCCAGCTGGCGGATGCGGGCCTCCTGCTTGCCCTGCTCGTCCTTGGCGGCGTGGTAGCCGCCGTTCTCGCGGAGGTCGCCCTCTTCGCGGCGGGCGTTGATCTCCGCGGCCATGGCCGGACGGCCCGCCACGAGCTGGTCGAGCTCGGCCCTGAGCCGGTCGTGGGCCTCCTGGGTCAGCCAAACGCCCTGCTTCTGCTCGTCGGTCGAGGTGGACACGGCGGTGCTCCTGAAAAGTCGGTGGCCGCCCCCCGTCCGGGGAGCGGCCGCGTTCAGAACGGCCAACGTAACACCGCCGGCGGCGACGGTGCCCTGCCCGCGTCCGGCCTCCGGGATGCGGAACGCCAGCGTACCGAGGAGTGACGAGCGCCACGAACACCCGATCGAGGGGCCGGGCGGCAGCCTGTCCCGCCAGGGGACAATGACCGGGTGACCGAAGCAGACCCGCTGCGCCTGCTCGCCGTGCACGCCCATCCCGACGACGAGTCGAGCAAGGGCGCCGCGACCATGGCCAAGTACGTCGCGGAAGGCGCCCGCGTCATGGTGGCGACCCTGACCGGGGGTGAGCGCGGTTCGGTGCTCAACCCGGCGCTGGACCGGCCCGACGTCTGGGAGCGCCTGCCGGAGATCCGTCGGGACGAGATGGCCCGGGCCCGGGAGATCCTGGGGGTCGAGCAGGAGTTCCTCGGCTTCGTGGACTCCGGCCTGCCGGAGGGCGACCCGCTGCCGCCGCTGCCGGAGGGCTGCTTCGCGCTGGTGCCGACCGAGGAGGCGGCCGCGCCGCTCGTGGCGCTGATCCGGCGGTTCCGGCCGCACGTGATCACGACCTACGACGAGCGCGGGGGCTACCCGCACCCGGACCACATCAAGACCCATGACGTCTCGGTGCACGCCTTCGACGCCGCCGGCGACCCGGACCGCTACCCGGAGCTGGGCGAGCCGTGGCAGCCGCTCAAGCTCTACTACCACATGGGCTTCACGCTGCCCCGCGCGCGGGCGCTGCACGAGGCGATCCTGGCCTCGGGCGGGGAGTCGCCCTACGCCGAGTGGCTGGAGAAGTGGGACCCGGACCGGGACCTGTCCCACCGGGTCACCACCAGGGTGCCGTGCGCCGAGTACTTCGCCGTCCGGGACGCCGCGCTCATCGCGCACGCTACCCAGATCGACCCCAACGGCCGCTGGTTCGCCTGCCCGCTGGAGGTCCAGCAGCGGGTTTGGCCGACCGAGGACTACGAGCTGGCCCGCTCGGTCGTCGACTCGCCGGCCCCGGAGGACGACCTGTTCGCCGGTGTGCGCAGCGAGGTGGGGGTCCGATGAGCGGTCTCGTGCTCCTTGCCGCCGGCGACCAGCAGCTCCCCGAGGACGTCGGCAAGGCCGGGCCCATCGGTGCCCTGCTGACCGTGCTGATCTTCATCGCCATCCTGGCGCTGGTGCGGTCGATGACCACGCACCTCAAGCGGGTGCCGCGCAGCTTCGACACCGAGGACGACGGTCCGCGGGTCGTCGTCCCCGACACCCCAGCGCAGCTGGTCGACCCGAGCCCGGAGCCGGGGCAGGACCTGCTGGACACCCTGCGCCGGGCACCGCGCGCGATCGAGGGGCCCCGCGGGGACGACGGCCGGCCGGGCGCCGCTGCGGGCTGACCGGCTGGCCGTCGCCGGTGGGGAGGACTACCACCGGTGCGCCATGTCGATCACCAGTCGCGGCCCCTGGTCCGAGTACGGCGCGCCGTGCAGGACGAACGCCCGCATGGGCGTCCGCGCGGACTCCGAGGGCCAGCGTCGTCCAGCCTTCGAAGCTGCCGGCCGAGGCCACCTGCCGGAAGGTCGTCCAGCCGTCGACGTCGACCAACTCCGGGCCCAGGGCCACGGTGGGTGAGCCGTTCTCGTCGTAGGCGGCCGCCCCCACGCTCACCTGCAGGACGGCGCCGCCCCGGACGGGCATCGGGTCGCCCGAGCCCTCCCGACGCACGACGTCGACGTACCGGACGTCGTAGGTGGCGAACTCGTTGTCCGAGCGGCCGAGGTCGATGACGAGACGGTCGTAGCAGGCGTGCCGGCCGGCGCGGACGTCGACGACGACCTCGGCGTCGC
>JALYNA010000106.1 GCA_030773455.1 Actinomycetota bacterium | reverse complement strand
GCGCAGCGCCAGTCCGAGGCCGAGGCCGCGCCCGCTCCCGCGCCGGCGCCCGCGCGGACCGCGCCCAGCGGTTCGTCGTCCGCCGCGCCGCGGGGCTCGTTCAAGGAGTACGCGATGAGCAAGGTCGGAGCCGAGCAGTTCAGCTGCCTGGAAAAGCTGTGGGGCAAGGAGAGCGGCTGGAACCCCAACGCGCAGAACCCGACCAGCACCGCCTACGGCATCCCGCAGTTCCTGGACTCGACCTGGAAGGGCACCGGCATCGCCAAGACGTCGGACGGCTACCGGCAGATCGACGCCGGGCTGATCTACATCGAGAACCGCTTCGGCAGCCCGTGCGGCGCCTGGTCGCACTCGCAGGCCAAGGGCTGGTACTGAGCAAGGACCCGTCCTCCCCACCCCTCGCAGGCTCGGGGCGGTGCCCTGGACGGGGCCGGATGCTGGATTGCCGGGCGTGATCCCGCGCTCCGTCCCGTCCGCCTTCGTGCGCGCGCACACCCGGGTCCGCCGGCCCTCGTCGGTGCCGGAGGTCCGGCTGCACGTGGCCGACGACGTCGTCGCCCTGTGGGAGGCGATGGAGGCCGCGGACGGCGGCGCAGGGGAGACCCCGCCGTTCTGGGCCGCCGCCTGGCCCGGCGGACAGGCGCTGGCCCGGTACGTGCTCGACACCCCGCAGGCGGTCGCCGGGCGCGCCGTCCTCGACCTCGGGTCCGGCAGCGGCCTGGTGGCGCTCGCGGCCCGGCTGGCCGGCGCGCGCTCGGTGCTGGCCAGCGACGTCGATCCGTTCAGCCGGACGGCGGTCGGCGTCAACGCCGGGCTCAACGGCGTCGACGGGGTGAGCGTCACCGGCGACGTCCTCGGCCGCGACCCGGTCGGCATCGACGTCGTGCTCGCCGGTGACGTCTGCTACGACCGGGAGATGACCGAGCGGGTGCTGCCCTATCTCGACCGCGCCCGCGCCCGCGGCTGCGAGGTCTACGTCGGCGACCCCGGCCGGCCCTACCTGCCGCACGACCGGCTCGAGCCGCTCGCGGTGTACGAGATACCCGAGACCGAGGGGCCGGGCCTGCGCCGGACGACGGTCTGGCGGCTGCCCTGAGGTCAGGCGCCGTACCCAGAGCGATGTGCGCTCGTGGCGGGTTCGAGGTCCGGGACGCGCCACGGCCGCACATCGCCGCGGCAGGAGCGAGCCCGGAGTACTAGCAGCCCGTAGCCGAGCACGTTGGGCAGCAGCGCGACCGTGTAGATCCCGGCCTGGACGGCGGGGCTGCCGACGTCCAGGCCCAGCGGCGCGAGCACGTAATGGCCGAGGAAGCCGCCGGTGTACGGCTCGCCGCCGGCGCGCTCGCGCAGGGCCAGCTCCAGCGTGGTCAGGGGGCAGGGCGCCCCGGCCAGGTGCACCGCCAGGATCGCGGCAGCCACCGGCGCGTGCAGCACCAGCACCCGCGGGGCACGCAGCCCGACCAGCGCGCCGGTCACCATGAGGACGACGGCCAGCGCGTGCACGACCGCGACGAGGTGCGCGTAGAGCACGCCCCCAGCCTGGCACACCCGGGAGCGCGCCGGTCGCCTGCGCGCGCCAGACTGGGCGCATGAGCGAGCACGACGCCGGCGGCCGCGACCCCGGCTCCGCGAGCCGGGTGAGCCGGTCGGTCGAGGAGTTCGTCGGGCAGCTGCGCTCCTTCACTGACCGCGCCCGCGGCGTGGTGCCCTTCTCCCTGCCGCGGCTGCCCTCCCCGCCGGGAGCGCTGTCGGCGGCCCAGCTGCGCGCCATCGACCGGGCGGTGCGCGGCCAGCGGCAGCAGATCGCGGCGATGACCGCGCAGCTGGAGGCCTTCGACGAGCAGCTGGCCGTCTTCGAGCGGATCCTCGACCCGCTGGTGGAGTGGAGCACCACCTGGGCGCGGCTGGAGGAGTCGGTGGCCGACCTGGTCCGGCGCAACCCGGGGGACCCGGACGACGGGACGGCGGAGACCCCCCGCGCCCCCTGATCCGCCACCTGCGACGCCCTGTCGGCGCCTCGTCCGCGATGTGCGGCGTCCCAGGCGCCGACGGAGCGCATCAGGTCCGCGGGCTACCGCTGGTCGCGCCGCAGCGGGTGGTCGGCCGGCACCTCCACCAGCACGATGCGCACGCCCTCGGGATCGGCGACCCAGGCCTCCACCAAGCCCCACGGCTCGGCCCGCGGCCCGCGCAGCACCGTCGTCCCGGCCGCGCGCAGCCGCTCCACCTCGGCGGCGACGTCGCGCACCTGCATCCACAGCGCCATGCCCCGCGGCGGCTCGTCGCCGGGCCCGGACACCTCGAGCAGGCCGTTGCCGAGGAAGAACACCACCCCGAGGTGCTCGGGCGGCCCGAACTCGCGGTACACCGCCAGCCCGAGCACGTCGCGGTAGAAGGCGTGCGATCGCGCGGGGTCGACCGGCCGGAGGAGGACCCGGCTGCTCAGCACGTCCACCGGGGCATCATCGCGGTGCGGACCGCCCGGAGACGACAGGAGCACCGTGACCGAGCCGACCGACGCCCGCGCCCGGCTGCGGGCCGACTGCGCCCGCTGCGCCGCGCTGTGCTGCGTGGCGCCGGCGTTCGCCGCCTCGGCGGACTTCGCGATCGACAAGCCGGCCGGGCACGCCTGCCCCAACCTGCGGGACGACGCCCGCTGCGGCATCCACGCCGAGCTGCGCGAGCGCGGCTTCCCCGGCTGCACCGTCTTCGACTGCTTCGGCGCCGGGCAGCAGATGGTGCAGACGACGTCCGCGGGCAGGCGGGACCTGCGGTCACCGGAGGTGTCGATGGTCTTCGGCGTCCAGCGGCAGCTGCACGAGCTGCTCTGGTATCTCACCGAGGCGCTCGCCCTCGACGCTGCCGCGCCGCTGTCCCGGGAGCTGGCCGCCGCGCACCAGCGGGCCGAACGGCTGACCGCCGCCGGACCCAGGGAGCTCGCCGCCGTCGACCCCGGCGTGCTCCGGCAGGAGGGCGGCGCACTGCTGATGTCGGTCAGCGAGCTGGCGCGGTCCGGCGTCCGGCCGCGGGGGAGGGACCGGCGGGGCGCGGACCTCGTCGGCGCCGGCCTCCGGGCCACGGAGCTGCGCGGCGCCGACC
>JALYNA010000105.1 GCA_030773455.1 Actinomycetota bacterium | reverse complement strand
GTGGTCGGCCCGCTCGTCCAGGGCCGACCACAGGCGGCGTGCGGCGTCGCCGGCCGGGGGCGGGGGCGGGGCGGGGGCGGCGCGGTCGGTACCGAGGTCGGTCACCCACTGCGCCACCGCCTCGGCGTACTGCGGAGCGTCCTCGGGGAGCAGGTGGGAGGCGCCCTCGTAGCGGTGCAGCCGGGCCTGCGGCAGCCGGCCGCGCAGGTCGGTCAGGTACCGCTCGCCGAAGACGGGGTCGCGGGGCCCCCACAGCAGCAGGGCCGGGACGTCGAGCGTGCGGATGCCCTCGGCGATCGCCTCCTGCACCGGGCGGGACGGGTGGCCGGGGGCGAAGGGGATGTCGGCGACGAAGTCCCCCACCGCCCGGCGTCGCGCCGGCGAGCGGTAGGGGGCGGCGAAGGCCCGGCGGACGTCGGCCGGCAGGGCCGGCCGGGACAGCGCCGTCGTGGCCCGGACGAACACCGGGGTGCCGACGGTGACGGCGGCGCGCACCCCGGGCGCGTGGGCCATCCGGATGAGCGCCGGCCCGAGGTCGCCGTCGGGCATGGCGACGGCGGTGTTGGCCAGGACGACGCCGCGCAGGTCCACCCGGTGCTCCAGCGCCCAGCCCAGGGAGATCACGCCGCCCCAGTCGTGCCCGACGGTGACCACCGGCCCGGTGACGCCGAGGGCGGCGGTGAGGTCGCCGAGGTCGGCGACCCGCTGCCGCAGCGACCGGGGCCCGGGCAGCCGGTCGGACCAGCCCATGCCGAGCTGGTCGGGGGCGACCACCCGCCACCCGGGCGGGGCGGCCGCCAGCAGCCGCCGCCACAGGTAGGACCAGGTGGGGTTGCCGTGGACGCACAGCAGCGTGCCCACCGGGTCCCGGACGCCGTTGTCGAGGACGTGCCAGGTGTGCTTCGCGCCGGTGCCGTCGGCGACGGCCACCGACCGGGACCACGCGGGGTCCAGGCCCGGGAGCGGCGGCGGGGAGCCCGCCGCGTGCTCCGCGGTCACCAGGCGATCTCGAGGCAGGAGACGTTGAGGCCCGAGCCGATGCCCATGAGGAGCACCCGGTCCCCGTCGACGAGGGAGTCCTGCTCGCCGGCCAGCGTGAAGGGGACCGACGCCGGCCCCAGGTTGCCCCGCGTCGGGAACGTCGTCGGCACCAGCGCCGGGTCGATCGAGAACCGCTCGCACATCGCCTGGGTGTGGACCTTGGAGACCTGGTGGACGATGTAGCGGCTCATGCCGCCGGCCCAGTCGACCTCCGCGGCGGCGTCGGCCCACATGTCCTCGGACAGCCGCAGCCCGGCGTCCAGGAGCCCCTTGAGGTCGGTCCGCATGATGTCGTTGTCGCCGACGCACAGCTCGTGGTGCTCGGTCCCGGCCCGGCTGACGGAGGCGACCAGGCGGTGCCCCTCGGGGTGCCGGTCGGCCCGGCCGAGCACCATGGCGGCCGCGCCGGAGCCCAGGGTCAGGGTGGCGAACTGGGCCAGCACGTCGCGGGACACCGTGTCCGGGGCGTTGAGCCGCTCGAGGGTGCGCTCCTGAACCGGGCGGGAGTCCTCGCCGTTGACGATCAGCGCGTGTTCGACCAGCCCGGAGTCGATCATCGCCGCGGCGAGCTCCATGCCGTTGACGAAGCCCAGGCAGGCGTTCGTGACGTCGAAGTTCTGGCAGGACCGCGGCAGGCCGAGCGCGTGGTGGACGGCGACCGCGGTCGAGGGCTCGAGGGCCTTGCGGCTGACCGAGGTGTTGATCATCACGCCGATCCCGGCCGGGTCGACACCGCTCTCGCTGATCGCCTTCGCGCCGGCCTCGGCGGCACCGTCGACGAACGTGACGCCCTCGCCCCACCAACGGCGCTCGCGGATGCCGGCGAGGCGCTCGAGCAGGCCGGGCCGCAGCCCCACCCGCCGGTAGGTGTCGGCGAGCGCGTCGTCGAGCGCGTCGGAGGTGACGACCCGGGTGGCGTCGGCCGTCTGCAGTGCCAGGACGGCCGTGTTGCCGAATCGGTGTGTCGCATTACCGCTCATGTCTGGAGTCCAGTCCTCGCAAGGGTCGACTCCCTGCTCGCGCCGCCCCGATCGACCGGGCCCTACCCGACCCGCGCACCGCCATTCGGCCGGCCGTCCGCTCGCGCCCCCTGGCCGGGTTCGACTGCTGGACCTGCGGGCCCGTGGCCCTTTTCCCTGCAGGCTACCCGTGGCCGGCAACGTGGCGGACGGCCTGCGGTCGTCTCGGGGACCGCCGACCGGGGACACCATGGGGGGCGTGGTGCGCGTGCTGCGGACGGCGGTGGCCGTCGCCGTCCTGTTGGCTGTGCTCGTGGGCTTGCTGTGGGCGCTCCAACGGCGCCTGGTCTACCTCCCGCACGGCGGTCCCGTGTCCGTCGCCGCCGACGCTGTCCCCGGCGGCCGGGACGTCGAGCTGACCACCGCCGACGGCCTCACCCTGGGAGCCTGGTTCGTCCCCGGCCCCACGGACGACGCTCCCGCCGTCCTCGTGGCCAGCGGCAACGGCGGGCACCGGGGGATGCGTGCGCCGCTGGCGCGGGCGCTGTCCTCGGCCGGGCTGGCGGTGCTGCTGTTCGACTACCGCGGGTACGGCGGGAACCCGGGCAGCCCCAGCGAGGAGGGCCTGGCCCTCGACGTGCGGGCGGCGCGCAGCTACCTGCTGGAGGAGGCCGGCGTCGCCGAGCAGCGGCTGGTCTATTTCGGTGAGAGCCTGGGCTGCGCCGTCGTCACCGAGCTCGCCGTCGAGCATCCGCCGGCCGGCCTCCTCCTCCGGTCGCCGTTCGTCGACCTGGCCGCTGTCGGCGAGGAGCACTACCCGTTCCTGCCGGTCCGGTCGCTGCTGCGCGACCGGTACCCGGTTGCGCAGCAGGTCGCCGGGGTGCGGGTGCCCACGACCGTCGTCTACGGCGCCCAGGACACGATCGTGCCGCCGACGCAGAGCCGGCAGGTGGCCGAGGCCGCGGCGCAGCTGCACCGCCGGGTCGAGGTGCCCCGTGCCGGCCACAACGACGCCGTCCTGCTGGACGGCGAGCTCCTGGTGGACGCCGTCGTGGAGCTCGCGGCTCCGGCCCCGGGGTAGACGGGCCAGCCGGGTGACCAGCAGCGGGGGCCGACTCGGCCGCCGGCTCGCTCCGGGTCTCCGGCCTGACCTCGACCGGGTCGGCGGGCCGGCCGATGAGCGGAGCTGAGGACCGCCTGAGCTCGAGGCTGCGCCGCTACCGTCGCGCCCTGGCGGCCGACCGGGCAGCCCGGGAGGGGAGGCGTCATGGCCGGCGACGAGGTGATGCGAGCGGCCCGCTTCGAGGGGGTCGGCCGACCTCTGGCGGTGCGGGAGATCCCGGTGCCCAGGCCGGCCGCGGAGGAGGTGCTCGTGCGGGTGGCCGCGACGGGCGTCTGCGGATCCGACGTGCACATCGCGGTGGAGGGCATCACGCCGACGCCCTACCTGCCGATCACCCTGGGCCACGAGATCGCCGGCACGGTCGCTGACGTCGGGACCGCGGTGACCGGACGGGCGCCGGGCGAGCGCGTGTGCGTCTTCCCGGTGCTGTTCGACGGCACCTGCAGTTCGTGCCTGGCCGGCCACAGCGAGATCTGCCTCAATCGCCGCATCGTCGGGATCCACGTCGAGGGAGGGCTGGCCGAGTACGTCGCCGTGCCCGCGAGGAACGTCGTCGCCATCCCCGACGGGGTCCCCTTCGAGCAGGCGTCCATCTGCACCGACGCCGTGATCACCCCCTTCCACGCCCTGATCGACGTGGCGCGGCTGACCCCTGGCGAGTCGGTCGCCGTCATCGGGGTCGGCGGCCTGGGCCTGCACGCGGTGCAGATCGCCAAGCTCGTCGGCGCCTCACCCGTGATCGCCGTCGACAACCGGTCAGCCCAGCTGGCCCGGGCCAGCCAGAGCGGAGCCGACGTGGTCATCGACGCCTCTGCCGGATCGGTCACCGATCAGGTGCTGGCCGCCACGGCCGGTGCCGGCGTCGACGTGGCCGCGGAGTTCGTCGGTGCGCAGGCCACCATCGGACAGGCCGTGGAGTGCCTGCGGATCGGTGGCCGTGCGGTCGTCACGGGACTGGGCGCCGATCCGATGACGGTGCTGCCCCCGACCGTCTTCGTCCGCAAGCAACTGCAGCTGCTGGGCTCCTACGGAGGGACGCTGGCGACCCTGCAGCGGGTGCTCCAGCTCGTTGCCACCGGTCGGCTGGACCTGAGCCAGTCGGTCACGCATACCTTTCCGCTGGAGGACGCCGCCGCTGCACTCACGACCCTGCACGAGCGGATCGGCGACCCACAGCGGGTCGTCGTCCTCGCGGACCCACGCTGCGCGTAGCAGGCCGCACGAGAAGCCTGACGCCCGTGTCACGCGGGGCGCACTGGGGCGTCCGAGGGGCGACAGGGCACAGACGCCACCCGGCCCGGCCCCGACGAGCCGGTCGCCGGTCAGCCCTGCTGCGGGTCCGTCCCCTGCGCGAACTCCTGGAAGGCCGCGAACGCGCGCGGGCCGTACACGGTGCCCGGTCCGCCGTTCATGGCGATGGCGACGCCCAGCGCCTCGGCGACCTCCGCCTCGGTTGCGCCGGTGCGGGCGGCGCCACGGGCGTGCGAGGCGATGCACCCGTCGCACTCCTTGCTGACGGCGATGGCGAGCGCGATCAGCTCCTTGGTCTTCTCCTCCAGCGCGCCGGCGGCGTACGCGGCGGCATGCAGCTGGCGGTAGCCGTCGTACACCTCGGGGATGGCGCGGCGCAGCGCGCGGGCCGGTTCGCGGAGCTCCTGCTGGACGGCGTGGCCGTAGCTCATCCCTTGATGGTGTCAGCCGCCGTACTGCCGGGCTCGGTGGCCCGGAGGTCCGCAGGTCCCACCCCGGCGCCCCGGCGGTTACCAGCGACCCGGCGCGCCCCCGGAGGCCGGCACCGGGGGAGGGGGGCCGAGGCGGCGTCCGGTGCGGGCGGCTACAGTCTCCGGCGGAGAGCGGGAGCTGGGGCACACCCGGCTGAGAGGGCGGCAGGACGCGTCGCCGACCGCAGGAACCTGACCGGGTAATGCCGGCGAAGGGACTCGACGTGGTGGGCATCCCCCTGACCGTGGTGGCCGTGGCCGCCGTCCTGCTGTTGTTCGCCGTGGTGGGTCTGGCGGTGGGCCGCGACCGCGACCTGGAGGAGTTCGCCGTCGCCCGCGGCACCCAGAGCGGCGGAGCGCTCGGCCTGTCGTTCTTCGCCTCCGGCGTGGGGGCGTGGGTGCTGTTCGCGCCCCCGGAGGTGGGCGCCTCGGTCGGGCTGGCGGGGGTGCTCGGGTACGCGGTGGCGATCACCCTGCCGCTGGCGGCACTGGCCCTGGTCGGCCGGCGGCTGCGGCTCCTCGTGCCGGCCGGGCACAACCTGGTCGAGTTCGTGCGGGTCCGCTTCGGGCGGGTGATGCACCTGTACGTGCTGGGGATCTCCCTGGTCTACATGCTGGTGGCCCTGGCCGCCGAGCTGACCGCCACCCAGGCCGTGCTGGGCCGGCTGTCCGACATCGACCCCCGGGTCGGCGTGGCCGCCATCGCCGCGGTGACCACCCTCTACACCGCGTACGGCGGGCTGCGCGCCTCCATCCGCACCGACGTGTGGCAGGGCTGGCTGCTGCTGCTGCTGCTGGGCGTGGTGGGGGTCGTAATCGTCCGGGCGCTGCCGGACGGCGGCCCGCAGGGTGGCGAGCAGCTGTTCCGCGTGGACGCGGCCGGTCTGGAGGGCGCCGCGACGCTGGTGGTGGCGGTCCTGGCCACGAGCCTGTTCCACAACGGCTACTGGCAGCGCGTGTGGTCGGCACGCGACCAGCGGGCCCTGGCGCGCGGTGCGGTGATCGGTGCCGCGACGCGGTTCCTCGTGGTGCTGCCGGCGGGTCTGGTCGGGCTGTTGGCCGCCGCCGCGGCGGTCGACCTCGGCACCCCGCCGGCGCCGTTCTTCGCGCTGCTGACCGGCAGCTCGCAGTGGGTGCTCGTCGTCGTCCTGCTGTTCACTCTCGCGCTGGTCACCTCGACCGTGGACACCCTGCAGGGCGGGTTGGCCGCGGCGGTGGTCACCGAGGTGCCGCGGATGGGGCTGCGGGGCGCACGGGTGCTGGTGGTGCTGCTCACCGTGCTGCCCACGCTCGTCGCGTTCCAGGGGTTCTCGGTGCTGCGGCTGTTCCTGATCGCCGACCTGCTGTGCGCGGCGACCATCGCGCCGGCCTTCCTGGGGCTGTGGCGCCGTGCGACTCCCGCCGCCGCGATCGCCGGCGCCGTGGCCGGCCTGGTCGGCGCGCTGTCCTACGGCCTGGTCGCCGGAGGGTCCCTGAGCGCGGCCCTCGCCCTGGCCACTTTCGCGGGTGGGCTGTCGCTGCCGCCGTTCGCGGCGGCGCTGGCGGCTTCCACCGCGGTGACCGTCGCCGTCTCCCTCGCCGGCCGGCGCGACGCCGACCTGCAGGCCCTGTCCGACGACGTCGTGCCGCTGACCTCGCCCCTGGACCGGACGGAGACGCGATGAGCCCCGACCTCCCGGACCTCGACGCCCGGCTGCTGGCCTGGGTCGAGGGGGCGGCGCAGCGGTGGGACGACGCCGGCCCCGGCGAGGATGGGGAGGCGGAGTTCGACCGCCTCGCGCTGGAGCTGTTCGCCGACCAGTACGAGCGCAATCCCCCCTACCGGCGCTTCTGCCGTGCCCGGGGAGCGCAGCCGGGGCGGGTCGCGGGGTGGGGGCAGATCCCGCCGGTGCCGCTGACCGCCTTCAAGGAGCTCACGCTGTCGTGCGACCCCCCGGAGTCCGCCGCCGCGGTGTTCATGACCAGCGGCAGCACCGACCCCAGCCGGCGTGGGCGCAACCACCACCCGCACCTGCGGCTGTACGACGCCTCGCTGCAGGCGAGCTTCCGGCACTGGTTCCTGCCCGACCAGGAGCAGATCCGCCTGCTGGTGCTCAACCCGCCGCCCGCGCAGCAGCCGCACTCCTCGCTCGCCTACTTCCTCGGGCGCCTGGTCGACTCCTCCGGCGCGCCGGGCAGTGGCTTCTTCCTCGACGAGCGGGGCCTGGACGTCGACCGGCTCACCGCCGCCCTGGCCGACGCCGAGCGCGACGGGGTGGCGGTCGGGCTGCTCGGCACGTCGTTCGCCTACGTGCACCTGCTCGACGCCCTGGAGTCCTCCGGCGCCTCCTTCGCCCTCCCCGCCGGGAGCCGGCTGCTGGACACCGGCGGGTTCAAGGGCCGCTCCCGGGAGGTCTCCGCCGAGGCCCTGCGCGCCGCCTTCGGGGACCGGCTGGGCATCCCCGACCCCTGGTGCGTCAACTACTACGGGATGACCGAGATCAGCACCCAGTACTACGACACCAGCCTGCGGCGGGCCTGGCTGGGGGAGGACCCCGCCCCCCGGGTCAAGGCCGTGCCGCCGTGGGCCCGGATCCGCGTGGTGGACCCGGGCACCGGCCGCCCGGTGCCTGCCGGGGAGCGCGGTCTGCTCGTCCACGTCGACCTGGCCAACCGCGGGTCCTGCCTCGCCGTGCTGGCGGAGGACGTCGGCCACCTCGCCGGGGGCGGGTTCGTGCTGCTGGGCCGGGCGCAGGGCAGCGAGGCCCGGGGGTGCTCCATCGCGCTGGACGAGCTGCTGGCGGCCAACGGGGGGCGCCGACGGTGACCGGCCTCCCGGCGTCCGACGGCGTGGACTCCTTCTTCCTGCCGCAGCTCGACGCCGCGGAGCTGGCCGCGCTGGAGTGGACGACGCGGCGCGTGGGCACGGTGCCGCTGCGTTTCCCGGTCGTGACGCCGGAGCTGGTCGAGCGGCTGTGCGACCGCCTGCTGCAGGCCCAGGCCGAGGAGCTCGCCGAGCGCCCCGTGATGGAGGTGCTCGAGGTCCTGGGTCGGGCGGTGGCCCGGTGGTTCGACCCCTGCTGCCCGCAGCGGAGACTGGCCGAGGAGCTGCTGCCGCAGATCACCGGCTACGCCCCCGACATGGTGCGCCGGGGCCTGAAGGAGCACCTGAGGACCTTCCGCCGCGACCGACTGCTCCGCTTCCTCGCCCAGGACTTCGACAACCCGCTGGTGCTGGACGGGTTCCAGCCCAACCGGGCCGGCGGCCGATCGCGGGCCTACGGCCCGCGCCTGACCACCCAGTTCTTCGCGGGCAACGTCCCCGGGCTGCCGGCCTGGAACCTCGTGTGCGCCCTGCTGGTGAAGTCGGCGACGCTCGGCAAGTCCGCCGGCGCGGAGCCGCTGTTCCCGGTCCTGTTCGCCGGCACGATCGCCGAGGAGGACCCGGGCCTGGCCCGGTGCCTCGCCGTCCTGCACTGGCCCGGCGGGCAGGAGGACGTCGAACAGGCGGCCTTCGCCCGCTCGGACGCGGTGATGGCGACCGCGGGCCTGCGGGCCACGGAGAGCCTGGCCCGGCGGGTGCCCGTGGGCATGCCGTTCGTCCCCTACGGCCACAAGGTCAGCTTCGCCGTGGTGGGGCAGGAGGCGCTGGCCCTGACCCGGTACGCCGACACCGCACGCCGGGTCGCCCGGGACGTGTCCCAGTACGACCAGCAGGGCTGCCTGTCCCCGCACGCGGTCTTCGTCGAGCGCGGGGGAGCGGTGGACCCCCGCGCCTTCGCCGCGGCCCTGGCCGCGGAGATGGAGCGGTACGAGCGGTCCCGGCCCCGGGCCGACCTGGGGCTCGAGGAGAGCGCCGCCATCGCCGAGGTGCGCACCCGGTACGAGTTCCGGTCCTACGACGCCGACTCGGGGGTCCAGGTCATCAGCAGCGCGCACGGCAACGCCTGGACCGTGCTGTTCGAGGAGCGACCCGAGCGGTTCGAGCCCTCCGTGCTCAACCGGCTGGTGCGGGTGCACCCGGTGGACGGCATCGAGGACGTCGTGCCGCAGCTGCAGCCCCTGCGCCGCTACCTGCAGACAGCCGGGGTCGCGTGCGCCCCGGAGCGCCTGGACGCCTGGGCCTCCCTGCTCGGCCGATGCGGCGCGGACCGCATCTGCGCGGTGGGGCAGATGCCGCAGCCGGCGGCGGGGTGGCACCACGACGGCCTGGGCAGCCTGGCCTCCCTGGTGCGGTGGACCGACGTCGAGGGCGCGGCCGAGACCGAGATCGAGCGGTACGACCCCGAGTGGACGCGGCCGGCGGGCAGGCCGGACGGGAGTCGGCAGTGAGCGCGGTCCCCGGGCACGGTCGACGGTCCGGTGCTACCGGACGCAGTGATCTCCTCGCCGGGCGCGTGGCGGTGGTCACGGGCGCCGGCCGCGGCATCGGTGCCGCCATCGCCCAGG
>JALYNA010000104.1 GCA_030773455.1 Actinomycetota bacterium | reverse complement strand
GGGCGGGCAACGTCGTGGTGATGGTGCAGCCGCCGCGCGGCTTCGGGGAGAACCCGATCGCGATCTACCACGACCCGGACCTGCCGCCGTCCCACCACTACCTGGCCGCCTACTGGTGGCTGCGCTCGGTCTTCGCCGCGCACGCGCTGGTGCACGTCGGCAAGCACGGCAACCTGGAGTGGCTTCCGGGCAAGACGGTCGGCCTGTCCGCCTCCTGCGGGCCGGACGCCGCGATCGGCGACCTGCCGCTGGTCTACCCGTTCCTGGTCAACGACCCGGGCGAGGGCTCGCAGGCCAAGCGGCGCGCGCACGCCACGCTCGTCGACCACATGGTGCCGCCGATGGCCCGCGCCGACTCCTACGGCGACATAGCGCGGCTGGAGCAACTGCTCGACGAGCACGCCAACGTCGCGGCGATGGACCCGGGGAAGCTGCCCGCCGTCCGGGCGCAGATCTGGACGCTGCTGCAGGCCGCGAAGCTGGACGCCGACCTGGGACTGGCCGAGCGGCCGGAGGACGACCACTTCGACGAGATGATCCTGCACGTCGACGGCTGGCTGTGCGAGATCAAGGACAGCCAGATCCGCGACGGCCTGCACGTCCTCGGCACGCCGCCGTCGGGGCAGGACCGCGTCGACCTGGTGCTGGCGATGCTGCGGGCGCGGCAGATCTGGGGCGGGGCGGTGGCGCTGCCCGGACTGCGCGAGGCGCTAGGGCTGCCCGAGGGGGCTGACCGCGTCACCACCGACGCCGTTGAGGCGCAGGCGGCCGCACTGGTCGGTGGCATGGAAGCCCGTGGCTGGACGGCGTCGGCGGTCCCCGAGGTGGTGCGGGAGGTCCTCGGGGACGACTCCGAGGGTGTCGCCGCCGTCCTCCGTTTCGCCGTCGACGAGGTGGTGCCCCGGTTGGAGCGCACCACCGACGAGATGGACGCGACGCTGCACGCTCTCGAGGGCGGTTACGTGCCGGCCGGGCCGTCGGGCTCGCCGCTGCGCGGGCTGGTCAACGTGCTGCCGACCGGCCGCAACTTCTACTCCGTCGACCCGCGGGCGATCCCGTCGCGGCTGGCCTGGGAGACTGGGCAGGCGATGGCCGACTCCCTGGTCGAGCGCTACCTCGCCGACACCGGCTCCTACCCGGCCTCGGTGGGGCTCTCGGTGTGGGGCACCTCAGCCATGCGCACCTCGGGCGACGACGTCGGCGAGGTGCTGGCGCTGCTCGGCGTCCGCCCGGTGTGGGACGACGCCTCGCGGCGGGTGACCGGGCTGGAACCGGTGCCGCTGGAGGAGCTGGGCCGCCCGCGCATCGACGTCACCGTGCGGATCTCCGGATTCTTCCGGGACGCCTTCCCGCACGTGGTGACCATGCTCGACGACGCGGTGACGCTGGTGGCCGGACTGGAGGAACCCGCCGAGCAGAACTTCGTGCGGGCGCACGTGGACGCCGACGTCGCCGGCCACGGCGACCGCCGGCGGGCGACGACCCGCGTGTTCGGCTCCAAGCCGGGCGCGTACGGGGCCGGGCTGCTGCCGCTGATCGACTCCCGGAACTGGCGCGGGGACGCCGACCTGGCGGAGGTCTACGCCGTCTGGGGCGGTTACGCCTACGGCCGCGGGCTGGACGGCGTGCAGGCCCGCCGGGACATGGAGACGGCCTACCGGCGGATCGCGGTGGCGGCCAAGAACATCGACACCCGCGAGCACGACATCGCCGACTCCGACGACTACTTCCAGTACCACGGCGGGATGGTGGCGACGGTCCGCGCGCTGACCGGCTCGGCGCCGCGGGCCTACATCGGCGACTCCACCCGGCCGGAGTCGGTGCGAACCCGGTCGCTGACCGAGGAGACCGCCCGGGTGTTCCGCGCGCGCGTGGTGAACCCGAAGTGGCTGCAGGCGATGCGCCGGCACGGCTACAAGGGCGCCTTCGAGCTCGCCGCGACCGTCGACTACCTGTTCGGCTACGACGCCACGACGGGCGTGGTCGCCGACTGGATGTACGAGAAGCTCGCGCAGACCTACGTGCTCGACCCGGAGAACCGCGCCTTCCTCGAGCAGTCCAACCCGTGGGCGCTGCACGGCATCGCCGAACGGCTGCTGGAGGCCGTCGACCGGCAGATGTGGGCCGCGCCGGACCCCGCGCTGCTGGCCGAGCTGCAGCAGGCCTACCTCGACACCGAGGGCGACCTCGAGGGCGGCGAGACCCCGGCGTCGTCCCGCGCCTGACCTGCATCCCGGCGCATCGACCGGGGCGGTTCTGGGTATCCCTGCGGTATGAGCATCCTCGGACGACTGATGGGCACGGCAGAGAACACGGCACGCACCGCCGCCCGCGGCGGGCGGATGGGGCGCGGGGCAGCTCCCACGCGCGGGATGTCGACCGGTCGCGGCTACGGCCGGGCGACCTCCGGTCGGGTAGGCCGGGGCCGGCCGACCCCTGCGGCCGGAGGCCTGGGCGGACTGCTCGGCGGGCTGCTGCGCCGCCGCTGACGGCTAGGGGACGACGGCCGCGGCCACCAGCAGGG
>JALYNA010000103.1 GCA_030773455.1 Actinomycetota bacterium | reverse complement strand
GCGCCGTCGTCCGCCGGCCCGGCTGGTGCCGCTGCCCGACGTCGCGGAAGGCTGAGCCGGCCCCGTCCCGGTCCCACCCCTGCGGGACCAGTTGGCGGCGCTGCCGCTGCCGCGGATGTTCGGCGGGCGGATCGTGCTGGCCGTCGACGTCTCGCCGTGGCTGCGCCCGGACGCGCCGACCTGCCCGGAGCGGCTGTTCTGCCACGTCTACGGCCACGGGCGGGACGCCGATCAGCGGATCCCTGGCTGGCCCTATCAGGTGGTGGCCGCCCGGGAAAGCGGGCCGACCAGCTGGACGGCGGTGTTGGACGCGGTCGGCCTCGGCCCGGCCGACGACGCTACCGCGGTCACCGCCGCCCAGTTGCGCGCGGTCGTGGGCCGGCTGCGCGCGGCCGGTCACTGGCGGATCGGCGACCCGCCGATCATGGTGGTCCTCGACTCCGGCTACGAGGTGACCCGGCTGGCGTTCGTCCTGGCCGACCTGCCGGTGCACCTGGTCGGGCGGATTCGCGCCGACCGGGTGCTGCTCGCCGCCATCCCGTCCCGGCCGGTCGATAGGCCAGGGGCCGATGGGCCGGCCCCGCCGGCACGGAGCGCCGATGGCGCTGGCCGATCCGGGTAGCTGGCCGGCTCCGACCACCCAGACGGTCACCGGCACCGCCCGCTACGTCACGGCGCAGGCCACCGGCTGGGATCGGATGCACCCGCGGCTGGAACACCGCGGCTCCTGGGCCAGACACCCCGGCCCGCTGCCGATCGTGGAAGGCACCGTGATCCGCCTGCAGGTCGAGCACCTCCCCGGCCAGCGAGAGGCCAAACCGTGTGGCTGTGGTCGGCCCACACCGCCGCCGACACCGACGACGACCCCGAGCAGTTTGCCGCCGAGGTCATCGGCTGCTGGCAGGCCTACCTGCGGCGCTTTGACCTGGAGCACACCTTCCGGCTCTGGAAGCAGACCCTGGGCTGGACGGCCCGAAGATCCGCGCACCGCAGGCGGCCGACCGCTGGACCTGGCTGATCATCGCCGCGCACACCCAGCTACGGCTGGCCCGCCCCCTGCCGCCGATCTGCGCCGGCCATGGAAGAGACCCCTGCCCGTTGAGCGGCTGACCCCCGCCCGGGTCCGGCGAGGGTTTCGCCACCTCCGCGCGAAGACCACCCAGCCGGCCAGCGCGCCGAAACCCTCCCGCCCCGGCCCGGGACGCCCACGCGGGAGGCAGAACCGACACCGCGCCACCCGCTACGACGTCGGCAAGACCGTCACGCAAGCCACCGCCGACACCAGCAACCAGCAGGTCACGGGTTAAACGGCAAGCTTAGGATCGGCGGCGATGTCCGCTCCGGTCCCCGCCCCCGCGTCCAGCCTCGCCGTGTCCTCCGACGGCGCCCAGCCCCGCCCCCGGCTGCTGCTGCTCGACGGGCACTCCCTGGCCTACCGCGCCTTCTTCGCCCTGCCGGTCGAGAACTTCTCCACGACGACCGGGCAGTCGACCAACGCGGTCTACGGCTTCACCTCGATGCTGATCAACGTGCTGCGTGACGAGCAGCCCACCCACGTCGCGGTCGCGTTCGACCGCAGCGAGCCGACGTTCCGGCACGAGGCGTACACCGACTACAAGGCGGGTCGCTCCGAGACGCCGGCCGACTTCAAGGGCCAGGTCAGCCTGATCCGCGAGGTGCTCGAGGCGCTCGCGATCCCGCAGGTGTCGGTCGCCGGGTACGAAGCCGACGACGTGATCGCCACCCTCGCGACCCACGCCGAGAACGACAGCCTCGACGTCCTCATCGTGACCGGTGACCGTGACGCCCTGCAGCTGGTGAGCGACCGCGTGACGGTGCTGATGACCCGCAAGGGGATCAGCGACATGACCAGGTTCACGCCGGAGGCGGTGTACGAGAAGTACGGGCTGACCCCGGAGCAGTACCCCGACTTCGCCGCGCTGCGGGGTGACCCGAGCGACAACCTGCCGTCGATCCCCGGGGTGGGGGAGAAGACCGCGACGAAGTGGGTGCAGCAGTTCGGTTCCCTCGCCGAGCTCGTCGACCGGGTCGACGAGGTCCCCGGCAA
>JALYNA010000102.1 GCA_030773455.1 Actinomycetota bacterium | reverse complement strand
TGCGCGGGCAGACGGTCGCGATCCTGCACGGCCGCGGCGACCGCTGGGTGCCGGCCGCACTGTCCGCCGACTTCGCCCTCCGCGCGCACCAGGCCGGCGCGCACATCGCCCGGTTCACGATCGCCGGGGGGCACAGCATGGTGCGCCGGGCGCCGGTCTGGCACGCCTTCGTCCGGGACGTCGTCCTGGCCGGGGCCGGGCTCGCGCCGTGGCGGGCCGACCTGCACGCCGCCCTGGAGACCCGGGAGCTCGCCGTCCCCCTGTGAGCGGAGTGCCAGGGAAGCGTCTTCCGCGCCGTGGCACTCCGCCGGCCGTCAGGAGGCAGCCGACGGCCGTGAGATCGCCGAGCGCGCAGCGGCCGAGCTGGACCCGGCGGTCCCCGTCGTCACGTACTGCTGGGGGCCGGGCTGCAACGGCGCGACGCGGGCCGCCCTGGCGCTGTCGCTGCTGGGCTACCGGGTGCGGGAGATGCTCGGCGGCTTCGAGTACTGGGTGCGGAGAGGGCCTGCCGGTGGCGACGGCGAACGGCGTCCGCACTCCGCCGGTCGACCCGCTCACCGCGAACTGCGGCTGCTGAGCCCGAGCGGAGTGCCACGGACGCGTTTTGCGCGCTCTGGCACTCCGCTCGGATCCCTCAGAAGGGGACGGAGACCCCCACACCGCCGCGGGTGTCCGTCCCGAAGCGATCGATCTCGCGGTCGAGGTCGAGCGGAGCGGTCATCGGTGCACCGTCGGTGAGCTCCGGGGTGATCAGCGCCGCCGGGACCAGCCAGGAGACCTCGAACTCCAGGCCGTCGGGGTCCTGCGCGTAGAGCGCCTTGGTGGTGACGTGGTCCGACGCCCCGACGAGCGCACCGGCCCGCTGCAGCGCGTTGCGCACGCGCGCCAGCTCGGCGAGGGTGTCGACCTCCCAGGCCAGGTGGTAGAGGCCCACGGTGCGGCGACCGGCCTCCGACGCCCCGGCGCCGGCGCCGATCTGGAACAGACCCAGGTCGTGGTCGTTGGTCGACCCCTCGGCCTGCAGGAAGACCGCCCGGCCGGGGATCTCGGTCTTCACGCGGAAGCCGAGGACGTCGCGGTAGAAGGCGAGGCTGCGGGCCACGTCGCGGACGTAGAGGACGGCGTGGTTGAGGCGCTGGACGGGCACGGCGGGTCCTGGAGGGCGTCGGGCGACGATGTCCATTGTACGTCTCTTTGCTTGAGAGTTCAAGCATCCGCACTCGAACGGCCGGGTAGTGCGCCTACGTGGACCCCACCCGCGCCCGGACTTCCGCCGCCACCTGCCCGGGTGTGACCGTCCGGGTGCCACCCGCCCTGGCCTTCCTCCTGCGCCCGCCGGACCGGCCGGCCCGTGAGCGCCGGCTCGGGTTCGATCCGGACGCCACCGTCGGGCACGTCGTCCAGGCGGCGGGGGTGCCCCTGACCGAGGTGGGCGAGCTGCGGCTGGACGGCGTCCCGACACAGGCCGCGGCGCGGCCGGGACCCGGCGCCGTGGTGCAGGTGGCCGCCGTGTCCCGGCCGCAGCCGGCCCCGCCCGGCGGGTTCCTCCTCGACGTCGGGCTCGGAGCGCTGGCCCGCCGGCTGCGGCTGCTCGGCCTGGACGCCGCCTGGTCCAACGACGCCGACGACGCCGACCTCGCCGCTCGGGCCGGCACCGAGGACCGGGCCCTGCTCACCCAGGACCGCGGGCTCCTCATGCGGCGGGGCGTGCGCGGGGCGCTGGTGCGGGGCAGCCGGCCCGACGACCAGCTGGCCGACGTCGTCGACCGGTTCGCCCCGGAGCTGGCCCCGCTGACCCGCTGCACCGCCTGCGGCGCCCGCCTGGAGGCCGTGGCCAAGGCGCAGGTCGCCGACCGGCTGCCGCCGGGCACGCGGCGCAGCTTCGACGACTTCTCCCGCTGCCCGGCGTGCGGCGGGGTCTACTGGCGCGGCGCGCACGCCCATCGCATCGACGCGCTGATCGCGGCCGCGGTCGGTAGGTGAGGCTCACTTCGGCCCCCAGGGGCCACGGCCTGGCCCGGGTGTGACACCGGCGGTGGGCAGTCCAGGAGCGACCGCCCACGCCGAGCTGCCACTCCCGCCCGGACCCACCCTTGCGAGGCCGCCGTGTACCTGTCGAAGACCGAGGCTGCCGTCCTACCGACCACGCTGGTCGGCACCCCGCGACGGCCACCGCAGCCCACCGGCCGGCGCCGCATCTGGCCGCTGCTCGGACCGGCGTTCGTGGCCGCGGTCGCCTACGTGGACCCGGGCAACTTCGCCACCAACTTCTCCGGCGGCGCGGCCTTCGGCTACACGCTGCTGTGGTGATCGTCGCGGCCAACCTCATGGCGATGCTGATCCAGTCGCTGACCGCGAAGCTGGGCCTGGCCACCGGCCGGGATCTGGCGACCAACTGCCGGGAGCAGCTGCCCCGGCCGGTCACCTGGGGGCTGTGGCCGCAGGCCGAGGCGGTCGCCATCGCCACCGACCTGGCCGAGATCGTCGGCGGCGCGGTCGCGCTCAACCTGCTGTTCGGCGTCCCGCTGCCGATCGGTGGGCTGATCACCGCCGTCGTCGCCTTCCTGCTGCTGGCCGCACAGTCCCGCGGGCACCGGCCGTTCGAGCGGGTGATCACCGGGCTGCTGCTGGTCGTCGGCCTGGGCTTCGGCTACACGTTGGTCGGCTCGGGGGTCGACATGGGGGGCTGGCCGGTGGGCTGGTGCCCTCCTTCGCCGGGCCCGACAGCCTGGTGCTGGCCGCCGGCATCCTCGGCGCGACGGTGATGCCGCACGTCCTCTACGTGCACTCCGCCCTCACCTCTGGCCGCTACGGCGACGTGGTCACCGCCGGGCGCACGCAGGAGGGACGGCGCCGACTACTGCGGGCCCAGCGGCTCGACGTCCTGCTGGCCATGGGCCTGGCCGGGCTGGTCAACGCCGCCATGCTGGTGATCGCCGCCCAGTTGTTCACCGGCAGGGACGAGGCGAGCTCGCTGGAGGGCGTGCACGTCCCTCGGCGAGCAGCTGGGCGCCGGGGCGGCGTTGGCCTTCGCGCTCGCGCTGCTGGCGTCGGGGTTCGCCTCGTCGTCGGTCGGCACGCACGCCGGCCAGGTAGTCATGGCCGGGTTCCTGCGCCGGCACGTCCCGGTGCTCACCCGCCGGCTGATCACGCTGGCCCCGACACTGCTCGTCCTGCTGCTCGGCGGCGACCCGACGACCGCGCTGGTCCGGTCGCAGGTGGTGCTTTCCTTCGGCATCCCGTTCGCCCTGGTGCCGCTGCTGTGGCTGACCAGCCGGCGCGATCTCATGGGGGATGGGTGAACCGGTGGGTCACCATGGTCGCCGGCGCGGTGGTCGTGGCCGTGATCATCGGGCTCAACGCCCACCTGCTCCTGGGTCTCTGAGAGGACCCCCCTGCCCCCCACCCCTCGCAGGCCGGCGGCGGGACGGTGCCGCGAGGCCACCGGCCCCGCGGCGCTCCCGCGGGAACGTCAGGCGGGTTCGGGCACGCCGCCAGGGTCCCCGCCGGGGTCGTCGGGCGTCGGCTCGATCGGCGGGGGCGGGAGGGGCTCCGGCGCGTCGGGGAGCAGCTCGCCCGGGTCGTCCGGCACCGGCTCGGTCGGATCGATGCTCGGGTCCGGCTCGGGGATCGGCGCGACCATGCGCTCAGTCAACCAGCGCGCCGCCTCGACTGCTGGTCCCCCTGCGAGGGGCGGCTCCGTGCTCGTGCCCCGGCAGCCGGCACGCTGCGCGTCAGCTGCCGGTGCGGCTCCGTTGACTGCCTGATGCAGTAGCATCAGGTGCGTGCGCACCACGATCAGCATCGACGACGACGTCCTGCTGGCGGTCCGTGAGCGGGCTCGACGAGAGCGGCGGACCGCAGGAGAGGTGCTCTCGGAACTGGCTCGTCAGGCCCTGACCGGCGGGCACCGCACGCCCACGGAGCACACGGCTGGCCGGCACGGGTTCACCCCTCTTCCCCACCGCGGGGCCGCCGTGTCGAACGCGCTCATCGACCGGCTCCGCGAGGACGAGGGCTAGTGAGACGCGCACTGTTGGACGTCAAAGTGCTCCTGGCCCTGCTCGACAGCGACCACGTCGACCACGAGCGGGCCGGCGAGTGGCTGGATGCCGAGATCGCCGCTGGTTGGGCGTCCTGCCCGATCACGGAGAACGGCTTCGTGCGGATCATCAGCCAGCCCCGGTACCCGAGCCCGGTGGCGCCGGCGCACGCGGTCGAGCTGCTGGCGACGGCGAGGGGCAGTCAGCTCCACGCATTCTGGCCCTGCGACCTCAGCCTGCTGGACCCACGGGTCGTCGACCGGTCCGGTCTGCACGGCTCCCGACAGGTGACCGACGCCTACCTCCTCGCTCTGGCGGTGGCGCACGACGGGAGGTTCGCGACCTTCGACCGGTCGCTGTCCTTGTCCTCGGTCCACGGCGCCACGGAGGAGCACCTCGCCGTCCTGTGACGCGGCCTCCCGGGAGATCGCCGTCAGCCTGCTCGCCTGGCCGACGTCGAGGGAACGGCCTCCAGCTGCATCGCCCGCCGGTGAACCGTCCCCACCGCGGGGACGTCGTCGGCGTGCTGGTCAAGCAGCCGCTCCAGGGTGGCGGTCAGCTCCTCGAAGCCCGGGGGCGGCGTGGGCGGCGTCCGCGGAAGGGGACATGAGGTCGACGACCGTCACCGCGACCGTGTCCGGCTGGTCTAGTGTGGGCCGCGCCATGTGCGGGAGCTCGGGCGGACCGGGCTGAGAGGGCGACTGCAGGCGTCGCCGACCGCTGGAACCTGACCGGGTAATGCCGGCGTAGGGAGCGACCATGAGCCCGTCCGGCTGTCCGTACCCAGCTGTCCTCCGGCGAGGAGGGCCGGTGACAGACGTCGCGGTCGCCGGCGGGGGGCTCATCGGGCTGTCGGTCGCCTGGCGGGCGGCCCAGCGCGGCCTGTCGGTCACCGTCCTCGACGACTCCCCCGGCACCGGCGCGTCGGCCGCCGCGGCCGGGATGCTGGCTCCGGTCACCGAGGCCGGCTACCGCGAGGAGGCGCTGCTGCGGCTGGGCCTGGCGTCGGTGCAGCGCTGGCCCGCCTTCGCCGCCGAGGTCGAGCAGGCGGGCGGCACGCCGGTCGGGCTGCGCACCGCGGGCACGCTGGTCGTCGGCTTCGACGAGGACGACGTCCGCGAGCTGGCCGCGCTGCACGCCTACCAGCAGGAGCTCGGCCTGGACGCCGAGCGGCTGACCCCCCGGGAGGCGCGCCGCCGGGAGCCGTCGCTGACCCCGCGGGTGCGCGGCGCACTGCTGGTGTCCGGTGACCACTCCGTCGACGGCCGGGCGCTGCACGTGGCACTGCTGAGGGCGGCGCAGGACGCGGGGGTGCGGCTGGTCCGCGACCGCGTCACCGCGCTGCGGGTGGAGGGCGGCCGGGCGGTGGGCCTGGAGACGGCCGACGGC
>JALYNA010000101.1 GCA_030773455.1 Actinomycetota bacterium | reverse complement strand
GCCGGCGGGCACGCCGGCCACGACATGACCTCGGGCGCCCCGATGCCCGGGATGGCCACCGAGGAGGAGTTGGCGCAGCTGCGTGCCGTGTCGGGCACGGAGTCCGACGTCCAGTTCCTGCGGCTGATGATCCGGCACCATCAGGGCGGCCGGAAGATGGCCGAGTACACCGCCGAGCACGCCGCCGTGCCCGCCGTCGCGGGGCTGGCCGGCACGATCGCCGAGACCCAGACGGCGGAGGCGACCACCATGGAGCGGATGCTCACCGCCCGCGGCGGCACCCCGCTCCCCGCGCCCTGAGGCACCACCGTCGGGACGGCACGGCGCGGCTGGTAGGTTCTGGAACGCCCCACCGCAGAGCCCCCGTAGCTCAGGGGATAGAGCACCGCCCTCCGGAGGCGGGTGCGCAGGTTCGAATCCTGCCGGGGGCACTCCAGCACCAGAGAGGCCCCGCCGTCCGCGGCGGGGCCTCTCGCGCTGTCGCGGGCAGGTCAGCTGGTGAGCAGCCCGCCCTCGACCGGCAGCGTCGTCCCGGTGACGTAGCCGCCGGCGTCGCTCACCAGGAAGACCAGGGCGGCGGCCAGCTCCATGGGGTCGCCCTTCCGGCCGGTCAGCACACGGGCCATCTGCCCCTCGATGTAGCCCTCCGGGTACTGGTCGGTCATCTCGGACTCGAAGAACCCCGGCGCCAGCGCGTTGACCCGGATGCCCTTGCGCGCGGTCCACTGCTGAGCCAGGTCGCGGGTGAGGCCGATCAGGCCGGCCTTGCTCGCCGCGTACGCCGCCTGGGGCAGCCCGGCGGTGGTCAGCCCCAGGATGCTCGAGATGTTGACGATCGAGCTGCCCGGCTGCATGACCCGCCCGCAGGCCTGCGCCATCCAGTAGCAGCCGTTGAGGTTGACGTCGATGACCTCGCGGAACTGCTCCGGGGTCTCGCGGGTCGCCGGCACGGCGGTGCCGATGCCGGCGTTGTTCACCAGCACGTCGACGCGGCCGAACTCGGCCACGGTGGCGTCCACCAGCCCCTGGCAGTCCTCGGGCCGGGAGACGTCGGTGCGCACCGTGATCGCCCGCCGTCCGGCCGCCTCCACCGCCGCCCGAGTACCGGACAGCCGGTCCTCCCGGCGGGCGCCGAGCGCGACGTCGGCGCCGGCCTCGGCCAGCGCGCGGGCGAAGACCGCGCCGAGGCCGGAGGACGCCCCCGTCACGATCGCCACCCGGCCGTCGAGCCGGAACATGTCGAGGACCGTCCTTTCTGCCACGTGCACTCCCATCGTCGTCGGTGGGTGCTGAGCCTGTCGCTCCGGCGGCCTCCCCGCCACCCGCGGCCCCGGTCCCCGGTCCCCGGGGTGTGGGGTAGACCACAGGGGGTGGCGGGTAGGGGCCCGACCCGAGCCCAGGAGGAACCGTGGCAGACGCGAGCCCGCCGCTGTGGCGGCAGGCCTTCGACGCCGTCGAGCGGCGCGTGACCCCCCGCGCCGAGGAGTTCGTCCGCACCGAGACGTTCGCCGTCGGAGCGGCCCTGACCCGCCGGGCGATCACCGTGGCCCGCGCCTCCGCCCGTGACCTCACCGCGGGCGCCTGGCACCTGCTCAACCTGCCGGCCGGCACCGACGTCAGCCGGCTGCGGGCCCAGGTCGGCGCCCTGGACCGCGAGGTCCGCCGGCTGACCCTCCAGCTGGAGGCCGCGCAACGACGGGCAGGGCCGCACCCCACCTCCGAGGAGACCGATGCCGACAGTGCCCAGCCCGCAGACGGTCCTCGACCGCGTCCGGCGCGACGTCGAGCGCAACGCCCTGCGCGCCCGTAACGGCCTCAAGCTCGTCAGCGGCGTCGACCGCCCCCACGTCGGGCAGACGCCCAAGGACGTCGTCTGTCAGCGCGGGCGGACCCAGCTGTGGCACTACCGCAACGACCCCGACACCCACGGCGGGGTCCGGTGCTCCCCGCCGCTGCTGATCGTGTTCAGCCTGGTCAGCCGCAGCTACGTCCTGGACCTGACGCCAGGGAACAGCTTCGTCGAGCACCTGCTGCAGGCCGGGTTCGACGTGTACCTGCTCGACTGGGGCGAGCCCGACGAGCGGGACGCGGCGAACACCCTCGAGGACTACGTCGACGACTACATCCCGGCCGGCGTGCAGCGGGTGCTGGAGCTCTCCGGCGCCGAGGACGTCAACCTCTTCGGGTACTGCTTCGGCGGCAACCTCACGCTCCTGTACGCCGCCCACCACCCCGAGGCGCCGGTGCGCAGTCTGACCGTGCTGGCCACGCCGGTGGACTTCCGGCACATGGGCCCACTGGCCGACCTGTTCCGGGTCGGGGGTCTGGAGGTCTCCCAGGTGCTCGACGCCGACGGCAACGTGCCGCCGCGGGTCGTCGTCCAGGGCTTCCGGGCGCTGACCCCCACCTCGGAGGTGACCCGGTACGTGACGCTGTGGGAACGCCTCTGGAACGACGAGTACGTGGCGGGCTACCAGGCCATGACCGGGTGGGCGGACGACCACGTGCCCTTCCCCGGAGCCGCCGCGGAGGAGACGGTGCGGATGCTGGTGCGCGACAACGGGATGGTCACCGACCGGCTGACCGTGGGCGGCGACCGGGTGCACCTGTCCGACATCCGGGTGCCGTTCCTGACCGTGCGGGCCGACCGCGACCACATCGTCCCGCCGGACGCGACCGCGCCGCTGATGGACCTGGTCGGCTCGCCGGACAAGCACGAGCTGCGGCTCCCGGCCGGGCACATGGGCCTGGTGGTCGGCCGGACGGCGGCCCGGACGACGGTGCCGACCATCCTCGACTTCCTCCGGCGGCGCAGCGAGCCGCTGGCCGGCGCGACGCCCGGGGAGGCCTGAGTGGCCGACGTCGTCCCGCTGACCGAGGCGCACTGCGAGGCCCTGCTGCGCTTCTTCGCCGAGCTTCCCGAGGGCGACCGGACCTTCATCCGCGAGGACGTCACCGATCCCGACGTCGTGCGCGGCTGGTCGGCCGGCTCGCCGGGGGTCGACCGCCGGGTCGCGGTCGACGGCGACCGCGTGCTCGGGTACGTCGCCGTCCTGCGGCTGCCCGGCTGGTCCGACCACGTCGGCGAGGTACGGCTGGTGGTGGCGCCCGCCGGCCGCGGCTCCGGCCTCGGCGGGGAGCTGGCCCGGCACGCCGTGGTGCACGCCCTGGAGGCCGGGCTGACCAAGCTGGTCGTCGAGGTCGTCGCCGACCAGGAGCCGGCGCTGGCGCTGTTCACCGGGCTGGGGTTCACCGGCGAGGCGTTGCTCGTCGACCACGTTCGTGACCGGGACGGGCGGCTGCGCGACCTCATGGTCCTGGCCCACCACGTCGGTGCGACCTGGGCCGGCATGGGCGCGGTCGGGTTGACCGAGGCGCTCGGCGACCCGTCCTGACCCGGCGGAGCGCCCTTCCCCGGCACGGCGGGCTGCCGCGCGGCCGTCCAGCGACCGTCCCCTGGACGTCACCGACCGGACACCTCCACCCGCCACGCTCCCGGTGCGAGCCGGCCCGCCCCGGGCCCGCCGCGCGTCCCGGGAGGCACCGTGACCGCACCGACCGCACCGAACTGGCTCCGCCTCGGCGCCACCGTCGCCGCGGGCCGTCTGCGACCCCCCATGAGCAGCAGCCGGCGCCGGGCCGTCTGCGGCGCCGCCCGGATGCTGACCGGCCTCGGCGTGCGCGTCGAGGTCCGCACGCCCGCGACCGCCTGGCCGCGCACCGGCACCGGGCTGCTGCTGGTGACCGACACCGCCACCGCCCTCGACCCGCTGGCACTGCTGACCGTCGTCCCCGGGGCCGTGGTCGCCGGCGTCCCCGACCGGCTCGCCGGGGTGCCGGTGCCCACCGTCCCGGCGGTCCCCGCAGGCATCGCCGCGCACCTGCGCACCGGGACGACGGTCGCCGTCCGCCCCGGGATGGGCGCCCCCGGGCCGGGCCGCTCCTCCCCCGCGCTGCTCACCGCCGCGGTGGACGCCGGGGCCGCGGTGTGCCCGGTCGCCCTCCGCTGGCACGGTGCGGCGTCCCCACCCCCGGCCGGCCGCTCGACGGTGGCGGCGATGCGCTGGCTGGCCGCCTCCCCGGGCGCCGTCGTCGAGGTGCACCTGCTGCCGGCGCTGTCCCCGGCCGGCGCGACGGCGCAGGAGCTGGCCACCGCGGCCGAGTACGCGGTCGCCGCTGTCCTGGAGCCGACCGCGCTCATGTGAAGAGCTCCGGTGCTTGATCAGCCCTCGGTGACCCGGCCGCCCTCGACGGTGAGCCGGCGGGAGGTGTCCACCGCCGCCAGCATCCGCCGGTCGTGGGTGACCAGCAGCAGCGTGCCGCGGTAGCCAGCCAGCGCCTGCTCGAGCTGCTCGATGGCCGGCAGGTCCAGGTGGTTGGTCGGCTCGTCGAGGACGAGCACGTTGACGCCGCGGGCCTGCAGCAGCGCCAGCCCGGCGCGGGTCCGCTCACCCGGCGAGAGGGTCTCGGCCGGCCGCAGCACGTGCTCGGCGGTCAGCCCGAACTTGGCCAGCAGCGTGCGCACCTCGGCAGTCGGCCGGTCGAGCACCTCCGCGGCGAATGCCTTCAGCAGCGGCTCCGGGCCGAGGAAGGCCCCGCGGGCCTGGTCGATCTCGCTGATCCGCACCGACGGGCCCAGGCCGCCGCGGCCCTCGTCCAGCGGCACCCGGCCCAGCAGCGCCGCCAGCAGCGTGGACTTGCCGCTGCCGTTGGGGCCGGTGATCACCACCCGGTCGCCCCAGTCGACCTGCAGGTCGACCGGGCCCAGGGCGAACCCGCCGCGGCGCACGACCGCGCCGGCAAGGGTGGCGACCACCGCACCGGCCCGCGGCGCCGCGGCGATCTCCATCCGCAGCTCCCACTCCTTGCGCGGCTCCTCGACCACCTCCATGCGCTCGATGCGGCGCTCGGTCTGCCGGGCCTTGGCCGCCTGCTTCTCCGAGGACGCCCGGTCCCGGGCGCGGACGTGCTTGTCGCTCTCCTTCTTCTTGATGGAGTCCCGCACACCCTTGGCCATCCAGTTGCGCTGCATGCGGGCCCGAGCCTCCAGGTCGGCCTTCGTCCCGGCGTACTCCTCGTACTCCTCGCGGGCGTGCCGCCGGGCCACCTCCCGCTCCACCAGGTAGGCCTCGTAGCCGCCATCGTGCACCCGGACCAGCTGCTGGGCGAGGTCCAGCTCCACCACGCGGGTCACCGTGCGGGCGAGGAACTCCCGGTCGTGGCTGACGACGACGATGCCGCTGCGCGCCCCGGTGACGAAGCGCTCCAGCTGCTCCAGGCCGGTCAGGTCCAGGTCGTTGGTGGGCTCGTCGAGCAGCAGGACGTCGTAGCGCGAGAGCAGCAGACCGGCCAGCCCCACTCTCGCCGCCTGCCCACCGGAGAGCCCGGCCGTCGCGGCGTCGAGGGAGACGCCGGGGGCCACCTCGCCGACGACCTGCTCCGCGCGCTCGTCGAGGTCGGCCCCGCCGAGGGCCAGCCAGCGCTCCAGCGCCTCCCCGTAGGCGACGTCGGCGCCGTCGGTCCCGGCGGCGAGGGCCTCGGTGGCGGCGTCCAGCGCGGCCTGCGCCCGCGCGACGCCGGTGCGGCGGGCCAGGGCCTGGCGCACCGTCTCCGGCCGGCGCTCGTGCTCCTGCGGCAGGTATCCCAGGGTCGCGGCCGGCGGGCTGACGGTCACGCTGCCGGACTCGGCCGGGAGCTCGCCGGCGAGCGTGCGCAGCAGGGTGGACTTGCCCGCGCCGTTGACCCCGACCAGCCCGACGACGTCACCGGGGGCGACGACGAGGTCGAGGTCGGAGAACAGGACGCGGGCACCGTGACCGGCGGCCAGGCCCCGGGCGACGAGCGTGGCACTCACGTGCCCATCCTCCCCCGTCCCCGACCCGGTTCCCGGCTGTGTGCGTGACACCGCGGCCGACACGCCGCGGCGGCGGGCGCCGACGATGATCAACTCAAGGTCGCGGAGCCGCCGTCCTCGTCGTCCTGGGCCTCCAGGACGTCGTCGGCCATCTCGTCCAGCATGCTCTCCAGCGCGACGTCGGCCTCCCCCGGCGGCCGGCGGCGCACCAGCCACGGCTGCAGGTCGTCGTAGCCGCGCACCGACACCCGGCGCAGCGGACGCACCCGGTAGCGGGGCAGCCCGCGCAGCCGGCGGGCGAGATCCCGGTCGACCAGCAGCGCGCCCGGCCGGGCGATGGAGGTCAGCCGGCTGGCCAGGTTCACCACCGGCGAGTAGACGTCGCCGAGGTGGGTCAGCACGGTGCCGTGGGCGGCCCCGACCCGCAGCGGCGGGCGGTCCCCGACCTGCCAGGTCTCGGGCAGCTCCAGCCCGATCTCCACGGCGTCGATCGGGGAGACTGCGGTGTAGAGCACGCCGTCCCCGACCGTCTTGACCACCCGGCCGTGGTGCCGGGCGATCACCTCGGCGGCCGTGCTCTCGAAGTCCTCCACCATCGCCCCGAGCTCCCGGCCGCCCATGCCGCGGCTCCGGGTGGTGTAGCCGACCAGGTCGGCGAAGCCGACGGCGAGCTCGCGGCATTCGCCGCCGGCGCTGGCCAGCAGCCGCTCGGCGTTGGCGGCCAGGTGGCGCCGCCAGACGTAGTCCTGCAGCGCCCGCAGCAGCGGCAGCAGCCGGCGAGTGCCCTCCACCGCCCGCTCCGGGTCGATCGGCGCCTCCCCCGTCTCGTCGTCCCGACTCAGCACGTCGGCGAGCAGATCGGTCTGCCAGTCGGCGAGGCGGGACAGCGACTGCGCCATCGCCCGGATGATCGAGGCCTCGAACTCCTCGTCGACGAAGCCGGTGTCGATCAGCGCCGAGAGCAGGGCCAGCGCCTGCACGTCGGCGTCGGTGAAGACCCGGTCGTCGTCGGCGGCGTCCGCGAAGCCCAGCGCCCGCCACAGCCGCCGGGTGCGCTCGGAGGGCATGCCCGCCATCGCGCCGACCTGCAGGCGGGTGTAGCGGCGCGGGCCGCCCAGCAGCAGCCGCAGCAGCGCCTCGCGGTCGTCTCCGGTGTCCGGCCCGGCGGGGTCCTGTGCCATGTCCGGCGGCCGCACTCAGCCCGTGGTGTGGACGACCAGGACGTCGACCGACGAACGGCGGGTCACGTCGGCCGGGACCGATCCCATCAGCCCGCCCTTGAGGCCACCGAGCCCGCGGTTGCCGATGACCAGCAGGTCGGCCTGGGCGCGGTGGACGACGTCGAGCAGCGTCTCGACCGCCGAACCGAGGACGGCGACCTGCTCGACCTCCCGCGCGCCGGCGGCGAGGGCCTCCTCGGCGGCGGCCCGCACGGTGTCCGCGGCCGGCGCTGAGCCGACGACCCGGTGGGCGCCCTCGCCGGGCTCCCCCGGCCGGACCTCGCGCTCGTCGGCCCGAGGCGGCAGGTACGCGCAGACGATGACCAGCCGCGCACCGCAGGCCCCGGCGAGGGCCCCGGCACGGCGCACCGCCCGCAGCGAGGACCCCGACCCGTCGGTTCCGACGACCACCGTGCGGTAGGCGCTCACGGACCCTCCTCGCTGGCGCTCCTGGGCCGCCGCGGGCGCGCTCCCCGGTCGGCCGGCCCGCCCCGCCGACCGGCCAACCTACCGAAGCCGCCGGTCAGCCGTGTGCGCGGGGTCACGTCCGGGACACTCGGGCCGCAACCACCTCCGCGTGTACTGCCGGGCCGCCGGGCTGCCCCTCGCGCGCGCCGACGAGGTCCTCGTCCAGGTCGGTCTCGCCGACGCGGGGCGCCGCCGCGCCGGTGGCTACTCCCTGGCATGCGCCAGCGGCTCGCCCTGGCCGGCGCTCTCCTCGGGGACCCCGCGTGCTCGTCCTCGACGAGCCGGCCAACGGACTGGACCCGGAGGGGATCCAGTGGCTGCGCGGCTTCCTCCGCCACCTCGCCCACGAGGAGGGCCGGACTGTCCTGGTCTCCAGTCACCTGCTCTCGGAGGTCGAGCAGACCGTGGACCGGGTGGTCATCGTGGGGGCCGGCCGACTCGTCCGGGAGGGCACCATCGAGCAGCTCCGGTCGGGGGCCGAGGGAGCAGGCAGCGTCCTGGTTCGCAGCCCCGAGGCATCCCGCCTCGCCGACGTGCTCCGGGCCGCCGGGACACCGGTCACCGAGGACGGCGAGGGGGCGGTCACCGTCACCGGCTGCACGCCGGCCGACGTCGGCCGCAGGGCCTTTGCGGCCGGGATCCAACTGCACGAGCTGCGTTCGCGCACCAGCGGCCTGGAGGAGGTCTACTTCCGGCTCACCGCCGGCCAGGAGCAGTTCGCCGCCCGTCCCCCGGGGCGACCTCCACCGAGCGGAGTGCCCGGTGATCCGGCTGGTGCGTGCGGAGTGGACCAGTTGTTCACGACCCGGGTCTGGCTCGGACTGCTGCTCGGGGCGTGCCTGATGGTCGGCGCCTTCTCCGCCCTGCTGACCGGCTTCGCCGGGGACCAGCCGGGGGACGGCGGGCCGCCCTGCCGCCGGTGGGCACCGCACTGTTCGAGCAGGTGGCCTTCGCCATGCCGGCCGAGGCCGCGGTGCTCTTCCTGATCCTCGGCATCATCGGGATGACCCAGGAATACCGGCACCGCACGGCGACGCCGACCTTCCTCACCACGCCCGGGCGCGGCCGCGTCGTGGTGGCCAAGCTGATCGCCTACAGGCTGGCGGCGGTGCCGCTCGCGCTCATCATCGTCGCGGTCGACGTCGTGGTGGTGACCGTCTACGCCGGGGCCCGGGGCGGCGCGCCGTCGTTCACGGGGGACAACCTGGAGGTCCTCGGCAGGGCCGGGCTCACCCTCGTGGTCTACGCGGTCATCGGGGTGGGGGTCGGCGCACTGCTGCGCAACCAGGTCGGCGCGATCGTCGGCTCGCTGGTCTACCTGTTCGTCGTCGAGCAACTGATCCAGTCCATCCCGGCGACCCGGGGCGCCTACAAGTGGATGCCCGGTGGCGCCGCCGAGGCGATGCTGCCGAACCTGCAGGCCGTCGAACTGCTGGAAGCCTGGCAGGGCGGTCTGCTGCTGCTCGGCCACGGCCTGGTGGCGGCCCTGCTGGGCACCCTGCTCGCCGTCCGCCGCGACGTCGTCTGAAAGAGGACCCCGTCCTCCGCACCCCTCGCGAGCTCGGGCCGGTGCCCGGGACAGGGCCGCTGCTCCCCGACCGGAACGAGGTCCTCCTTGACCGCCCGCACGCCGCTTCGCGGCTGGGCCGGCTGTTGGCCGAGGACGACCGCGACGCGCCCGAGTGGTCCGCGCGCTGCTCGACGCAGAGCCGGGAGCACGCAGACCCAACCACCGCGCACCACGCCCGGCCGACCTGCTGGTGACCCGTGGCTCCAGGGAGCAACTCCCCCGCGCCGGTCGGGTGCCCGATGACCGGCCCCCACGGGCGTAGACTCCATCCCCGGTCCAGCGACGTGCACCGACGACGAAGAAGGCACTCGACCTGTGTCAAGCCTGAGCTCACCCCGGCCGTCCTCCGCATCCTCCTCCTCTGCGGTGGCGGGATTCGGCACCAACGAGTGGCTGGTCGAGGAGATGTACCAGCAGTACCTCGCCGATCCGTCCAGCGTGGACCGGGCGTGGCACGAGTTCTTCGCCGACTACCGGCCGGGCAGCCCGATGTCGGCCAGTGACGACCGGGAGACGCCGGCGGCCGCTGCGCAGCAGGAGTCCGCGCCGGCTCCCGAGCCGGCCCCTGCCCCGCAGCAGGCACCCGACCAGCAGCAGGCACCCGACCAGCAACCCGCCGCCGACGCCGGCGCCCCATCCCGGGCCACCCGCGTCCAGGAGCGCACCGAGGACACCGTCGTGCACCGAGCCGCCGACCGGGCCGGCCAGCAGCAGCCGGCCGGCCGGTCCGCGCCCTCCGAGAAGCCCGCGCCGGCCGGCCGGCCCGCCGGGGACGGCCCGAAGCGCGTTCCGCTGCGCGGCGCCGCGGCCAGCGTCGTCAAGAACATGAACGCCTCGCTGACCGTCCCGACGGCGACCAGCGTGCGCGCGGTGCCGGCCAAGCTGCTGGCCGACAACCGCATCGTCGTCAACAACCACCTGGCCCGCTCCCGGGGCGGGAAGGTCTCGTTCACCCACCTGATCGGCTACGCGCTGGTCCGGGCGCTTGACGACTTCCCCCACATGAACGCCGCGTTCGCCGAGGTCGACGGCAAGCCGACCCTCGTGCAGCCCGAGCACGTCAACTTCGGCCTGGCCATCGACCTGCCTAGGCCCGACGGCTCCCGATCCCTCGTCGTCGCCTCGATCAAGGCCGCCGAGGAGATGGACTTCGCCCGGTTCTGGGGCGCCTACGAGGACGTCATCCGGCGCGCCCGCGCGGGCAAGCTCACCCTCGAGGACTTCTCGGGCACCACGATCAGCCTGACCAACCCGGGCACGATCGGCACCGTCCACTCCGTGCCGCGGCTGACCGCCGGCCAGGGCGCGATCATCGGCGTCGGGGCCATGGAGTACCCGGCGGAGTTCCAGGGGATGAGCCCCGAGGCGCTCACCGACATGGCGGTCAGTAAGATCATCACGCTGACGTCGACCTACGACCACCGGATCATCCAGGGCGCCGAGTCCGGCGACTTCCTGCGCCGCCTGCACTCTCTGCTGCTGGGTGAGGACGGCTTCTACGACGAGGTCTTCCGGTCGCTGCGCATCCCGTACGAGCCGGTGCGCTGGATGCCCGACGTGCGGGTCAGCCGCGAGGGGCAGATCGACAAGGAAGCCCGGGTCATCGAGGTCATCGAGTCCTACCGGCGCAACGGCCACCTCATGGCCGACACCGACCCGCTCGAGTTCAAGGTCCGCAGCCACCCCGACCTGGACATCCTCCAGCACGG
>JALYNA010000100.1 GCA_030773455.1 Actinomycetota bacterium | reverse complement strand
ACCGTCTCCGCACCCAGCTCGTAGGCCGCGCGGAACGCCCGCACCGCGATCTCGCCCCGGTTGGCGACCAGCACCTTGGTGAACACGGCGTCTCCTCCCCGGCTCCGGGAGCCGGCCGTCGGACAGGGGGCTGATTGTGCCGGGGTGGTCGCCGGGTCCGGGGTCCGGCCCCGGACACGCCGACCGGCCGACGCCGTTCGGCGCCGGCCGGTCGTGGACGTGCGGTCCCCGGGTGGGGCTGGTGTTGGGGCCGGACCCCGGCGTCCGCTCAGGCGGTGGCGGTGGACCGCACCGGCTTGGCAGCACCGCGGCCGGTCAGCGCCTTCTCGATGACGTCACCCAGCAGCTCCGAGGTGTAGGCCAGCAGAGCCCCCGCCACGAGGGAGATCAGCGTCGACCAGAACACCCCGGCGTTGCCGAAGAAGGCGGCGGCGCCGATGAACGCACCCGGGATGAAAGCCAGCAGCGGGACGGCGGCCTGCACGCATATGCCGAAGGCGGCGAGCGCCACGAACAGGCCCAGCACGACGGCCGAGCCCTCGCTGACCTGGGTCGCCGCCCACAGCAGCGCGAAGCCCCAGAGCAGCCCGCTGAGGGTGGAACCGAGCGTCTTCGTCATCCCCGGCATCCGACCGCCCGCGGCGTAGAAGACCGCCCAGGCGGCGAAACCGATCCAGACGACGAACGGGGCCTCGTAGCCGCCGATCGCCGTGATCGACAGCGCGAAGACCGTTCAGAGCCCAGCCAGCACGCCGATCGAGATGCCCAATGCGATGAGTCTCTTCATTGAGATCTCCTTGGGGAGGACCGGGCGGGCCGGTCAGGGGATGAGGATGGCGCGACCGCGGACGCGGCCGGCCGAGAGGTCGTTGATCGCGTCCTGGAACTGCTCCAGGGAGTACTTGGCCGTGTGCAGCGTGACCTTCTGCTGCGCGGCCAGGGCCATCAGTTCGACCAGGTCGTTGTACGAGCCGACCAGGTTCCCGATGATGTTGATCTCGGTGGAGATGATGTCGATCGTCGGGACGTCGATGTTCTCCCCGTAGCCGACGATGTGGTAGTCGCCGGCCCGCCGCGTCATCCGGATGCCCTCCGACGTCGAGCCGTTCTCGCCGACGAAGTCGATCACCTGCTCGGCGCCGTGCCCGCCGGTCAGCTCGAGGACCTGTTCGACCTGCCCGCCGTCGGCCACGACGCCGTGCTGCGCGCCGATGGACTCGGCGAGCTTGACCGCGTCGGGGTTGCGGTCCACCACGATGATCTCCGCGGGCGACAGCGCGGCCAGCACCTGGATTCCGATGTGCCCCAGGCCGCCCGCGCCGATCATGACGCAGCGGTCCCCCGCCCGGAGCCTGCGCGCCGCCTTGGCCGCGGCGTGGTAGGCGGTCAGGCCGGCGTCGGCCAGCGCCGCGACGTCGGAGGGCTCGAGCCGCTCGTCGATCTTGACCACGCTGCGCGCCGACGTCTTGAGGTACTCGGCGTAGCCGCCGTCGGTGCTGATGCCCGGGAAGGCGCTGTTCTCGCAGTGCACGTCGTCACCGAAGCGGCAGGCGCGGCACAGGCCGCAGGTCATCAGCGGGTGCAGGATCACCTTGTCGCCCTCGGCGACGTTGGTGACGGCGCTGCCGACGGCGTGCACCCAGCCGGCGTTCTCGTGCCCGATCGTGTAGGGCAGCGTGACGCCGGACTTCTCCGCCCACTGACCCTCGAGGATGTGGATGTCGGTGCGGCACACGCCGGCGCCGCCGATCTTGACGATCACGTCGTGCGGGCCGGTGATCTCCGGCGCCGGGACGTCGTCCATCTGCAGCGACTCGTGGTATCCGACGACGCGGACGGCCTTCATGACAGGACCTCCAAGGGGAGCAGGGGGCGGGAGTCGGCGTCGGGGCGGGGTGTCTGGTCGGCCTCGGCGCCGGGGTAACGGGTGGCCAGCAGACCGCGGCAGAAGTGCGCGTTGCCGTCGATCGAGATGCGCACCGAGCGGGCCTTGCGGAGGTAGAGCGCGGCGGTCTCGCGAGGGGGCCGAGTGCCGTCGGCGTCGACCAGCACGGGGGCGTCGGCGTCGAGCGGGAGGTCCACCGTGGCCCGGCGGCGCAGCAACGCCTCGATGGTCGGGTCGCCGGCCGGCAGGTCGCCCAGCGTGAGGTCGACGACGTCGTCCTCGGACAGCGACCGGTCCGCCCGGAGCAGGGCGGTGACGGCCCGCTCCATCGCCGCGGTGTGCGCCTTGCGGTGGAAGGTGGCCCGGAGCTCATCGAGCGAATCCTCGGCCTCGTGCCCGAACGTGCCCCGGTAGCCCGCCCCGGCGGCCAGGCCCCGGTTGATCAGATCGGAGTCGTGGTGGTCGTCCAGCTCCACCACGACCCGCTCGACACCCGGCACGGCGGCCACGGCGTCATGGGCGTCGGAGGCCATCAGGTAGGCGAAGTTGGGCGCGCAGAAGGACGTCGGCAGTCGCAGGTGCACCTCGACGCTCGAGCCGTCGACCGATACCGAGCGGACGAAACCGAGATCGGTGATCGGCTCGTCCAGCTCGGGGTCGACGACGGTGCCGAGCGCCGCCCGCACCTCACCCTCGAGGTCGTGCAGCAGGGCGGTCATGGGGCGGCCCGCTCCTCAGACCGTCGCGAGATCGCCCGCGGCCGGCTCGCGCGGGCCGGTCTCGGGCTCGTCGGCGTCGGGCAGCTGCAGCTCGGCCAGCACCGGGATGTCGTAGAGCTTGGCCGCGGTGAGGCCCAGGATCTTCTTCTTCTGCCGGGTCGTCATCGGCGCGTACTCGGCCATGTCCTCGGGGATCTGGAAGTCCACGAACGTCTTCACGAGCCACTGCGGTGTCCACAGCGCGTAGTCGCTGGCGAACATGATCCGGTCCTCACCGATCCAGTACAGGAGCTCACCCATGATCTGGGCGAAGTACCGCGGCCGGGTGTGCATGAACGGGATCGCCACGGCCAGCCCGCCGTAGACGTTCGGCTCCTGCGTGGCGATCCAGCAGAAGTCCTCCAGGCGCGGCAGCCCGACGTGCTCGACGACAAAGTTCAGGTCCGTGAAGTCGGTGGCGGCATGGTCGATGTCGGCGACGTCGAAGGCGTCGCGGTCCAGCGGCCGGATGGTGGGGCCCTTGTGCACGTGGACGTTCTTGATGCCCACCTCGCGGCACACCTCGAAGTACCGGTAGGCCATCGGGTCGTGGAGCTTCCAGCCGCGGGACTCGCCGTGCCAGTCGGCGGTGTAGACCTTGACGCCCTTGAGGTTGAAGCGCTCGGCGTCGGCACGCAGCTGGTCGAGTCCCCGCTCGCCGTCGCGGGGGTCGAAGTAGTGGTTGTAGGTCAGCTTGTCCGGGTGCTGCGCGGCGAGGGCCGAGGCCTCGTCGGTCTGGCCGAAGCCCCGGTGGTAGAACTCCGCGAGCCGGGCCGGCTGGAAGATCGCGTGGTCGACCATGCCGTCGCCGAACATGTCGCGCATCAGCCGCTCGCCGCCCTGATACAGGTACTCCTCGTACGACCAGACCTCGGACTCCGGGCTGAGGTTGCGGTGGTAGTCGTAGAAGCAGTCGATGAACTGCTTGCCGTGGACGTTCTTCTGGTTCTCGGGACGGGCGTCCCAGAGCGCGATGTGCGAGTCCACGATGAAGTAGTCCTCGCCGTCCTTGCTGTACATGCCTACCTCCGGCTGCTGTGGCTGCGGTTCCGCTGCTGGCCGGAACGCTAGGTACCGTGGGCCGCACGGAGAACCTGTGGCCTGTCTCACTTTGGGACAGCGCGCGCGGGGGGCAGGATCGAGGGGTCGGGAGGCGCTCTCGTGAGCACGGATGGCACACCCGCGCCGGCGGCCCCGCCCGACCCGGAGCCGGCCGCCCGCGGCGCGGCGCCGCGGCTGCGGGCCTCCTGGCGACGCAGCGAGCAGTACGGCGTCTCCCCGGACGAGGTGCTGCCGGTGTTCACCGGCTCCGTGGACACCGGCTCGCTGCTGTACGAGTGCGCGCACGAGGTGCTCACCGGTCTGCAGTCGACGATCGCCAACGAACCGGTCAGCCTCATGGTCGCCGACGCCGAGGGGCTGGTGCTCGCCCGGCTGTGCAACGACGCCGGCATCCGCCGGTCCCTCGACCGGGTGCACCTGGCGCCGGGGTTCTCCTACTCCGAGCGGACCGCGGGCACCAACGGCCTGGGACTCTCGCTGGCCGACCGCGCACCCTCGCTGGTCCGTGCCGGGGAGCACTACTGCACCGAGCTGCGCGGCTACACGTGCGCCGCCGTGCCGGTGCTGCACCCGGTCACCGGCGACCTCGCCGGCTCCATCAACCTGACCACCTGGTCCCAGTCCTCCTCCGAGCTGCTCCTCGCGCTGGCCCAGGCCGCAGCCGGCGCGACGACCGGCCTGATGCTGCAGCGCGCTACGGGCCGGCCGGTGCGCCCGGCTCCCCGCGGCGAGGTCTTCCGGGTCGTCGGCGGGCCCGGCGCCGGGGAGGACGCCGATCCGTGCGTCTCGGCCGGCTGGCGGACGGCGGTGACCCAGGCGGGTGCGGCCGACGCCGCCGGGCGGGTCGTCGCGGTCGTCGGGGAATCCGGCGCCGGCAAGTCCACGCTGGCCGCGCTGGCCCGCCGCCAACTGGGCCCGCGGCGCCGGATCCTGCACGCCCGCACGCCCGGCGACGACGGCGTGGCCGCGTGGCTCCAACTCTGGACGCCGGAGCTGCGCGACCCCGAGGTCTGCATCATCGTCTCGGGCACCCACCGGCTGCCCGCCTGGGCGGGCGAGCAGCTGGCCGGAACCCTGTCGGCTGCCCGGCGGGTCGATGCCGGACCGCAGCCGTTCGTGCTCACGGCGCCGGAGTTCGGCGGCATCCCCGGCCCGCTGGCCCTGCTGGTCGACACGGTGGTGGAGGTGCCGCCGCTGCGGCACCGGGCCGAGGACGTGCTGCCGCTCGCCCGCGCCGTGGCCCGCGCCGAGCGCCACCGCCCGGTCGACTTCACCCCCCGGGCGGCGCGCGCGCTGACCGGCTACGCGTGGCCGGGCAACGTCCGCCAGCTGCGCCAGGTGGTGCGCGAGGCCGTGGCCCGGGCCGACACCGTCGACGTCCAGCACCTGGCCCCCGAGGTCCTCGACAGCGGTACCCGCACGCTCGGCCGGCTCGAACGGCTCGAACGCGACGAGATCGTGCGCTGCCTCACCGCTCCCCGCACGACCATCACGCGCGCGGCCGAGGAGCTCGGGATCGGGCGCGCCACCCTGTACCGCAAGATCGCCCAGTACAAGATCACGGTGCCGCCCCGGTCGACCGGCTGAGGCCGGGCCGCTGGAGCGGCACGCCGATCCTGGTCACCGGCACCCGGCCGCTCGCGTCAGTACATGACCAGCCCGGCGGAGACGTTGAGGTCCTCCCCCGTGATGCCGGCCGCCCGCGGCGAGGCGAGGAAGGCCACGCCGTGCGCGACGTCGTCGGCGGCGACCAGCCGCTGCAGGGCCGCACCGCCGGCGAACTCGGCGCGGGCCTGCTCGGTGGTGATCCCCCGGGCGGCGGCCTGCTGTTCCAGCACCCAGGCGATCCGCGGACCCTCGACACCGCCCGGCGAGACCAGGTTGACCCGGACGCCGGAGGGGCCCAGTTCCCAGGCCAGCGTCCGGACCAGCCCGACGAGTGCCATCTTCGACGCCGCGTACGGCGTGCGGTGCACCAGCGGCCGCTTCCCGGTCACCGAGCCGATGACCACCACCGCTCCCGAGCCGCGCGCGATCATGCCGGGCAGGAAGGCACGGCAGACCAGCATCGTGCCGGTCACGTTGACCCGGAGGGTGTCCTCCCACTCGTCGAGCGGCATGTCCACCAGCGGGGCGCTCGGGCCACCGACGCCGCTGTTGTTGACCAGCACGTCGACCGGGCCGAACTCCTCCTCCGCCGCCCTGGCCGCGGCCTCGACCGAGGCCGGGTCCCGCAGGTCCATGGTCACCACCAGGGCTCGCCGTCCCGCCGCCCGCGCCTGCTCGGCGACCTCCTCCATGGGCCCGGTCGAGCGCCCGGCGAGGACGACGTCGGCACCCTCGCCGGCCAGCCTGAGGGTGATCGCCCGGCCGATCCCGGTGCCGGCTCCGGTCACGACGGCGACCTGACCCTCGAGCAGCATGCTGTTCCCTCCGTGTTGGGTACGGCGCGCCGACCGCGGGCGCCCCCCTGTAGCATGGACCGCGCCCAGGCGCCGGCGGTCTTCCTCGTCGCCCCGCCCGGGGAACGGCGCGGCCCGCCCGGACCGGCGGCCCGTCGGGCCGGGTCGGTCCGGGTGTCACCGGTCCACGACGTTGCGGAGTTCCCGACCGGAGAGCAGGGCCTCGAGGTTCGCGGCGACCAGTTCGTCGGCGCCCACCGGCCGGCCGCCGGCCGCGTGCGGGGTGAGGAGCAGACCCGGCGCGTCCCACAGCGGGGAGTCGGCCGGCAGCGGCTCGACGTCGGTGACGTCGAGGGCGGCGCCGGCGATGCGGCCCTCGGTGAGGGCCGCCACCAGGGCGGGCTCGTCGACGGTGGACCCGCGGCCGACGTTGACCACGAACGCGTGCCGTGGCAGGGCGGCCAGCCGTCGGGCGTCCAGCGCCCGGGCGGTGGCGGGCGTGGAGGGCAGGATCACGACGAGGACGTCGGTGCGCGGCAGCTCCTGCTCGAGCTGGTCCTCGGCGACGACGGGGAACCCCGCCCGCTCCCCCGCGCTGCGTGCCACGCCGCGCACGGATGCGCCGAGGGCCTGCAGCAGCGGGGCGAGGGTCTGGCCGATGGACCCGAAGCCCCAGATCAGCACGCGGGCGTCCAGCAGGGTGGTCACCGAACCGGCGGGGTGCAGCGGCTGCAGCCCCCCGAGCTCGTCGGCCCACCGGTGCCCGGCCTGCGCGGCGAGGGCGGTCGGCAGGCGGCGCAGCAGCGCGAGGACCAGGGCCAGGGCGTGCTCGGTGACCGGCCGGTCGTGCAGGCCCTGACCGGAAGTGACCAGGACGTCGTCCGGGAAGCCCGCGCCGAGGACCACGTCCGGCCCAGCCGCGAGGGTCTGCACCCAGCGCAGCCGCGGCATCCGGCCGGCGACGGCGCGCAGGTCACCGGCCGCGTTGCCCCAGACCACCAGCGCCTCGGCGTCCAGGTGCTCGTCCGGGACCGGGGCGCCGGCGGCGTAGCGCACCGCCTGGACCCCCTCGGGCAGCGCGGGGTCGAGCGGGAGGGAGTCGGGGAGCAGGAGCTTCATGCCGCGTGATCCTGCACCGCGGGCGGGTCGACGTCCGTGCGGGACGGGTCAGGACGGCAGGACGACGGCCAGCCAGAGCCCGGCGCCCACCCCCAGCAGCAGGGACGTGCCCGCGCAGGCGTGCAGCACGACTACCGGTGTCCCGAGCGCCGTGCGCTGGGCCGTGCCGGCGGCGGTCCGCGGCCCGCTGCCCGCAGGCCCCTCTGCCGGGACCGGCACGGCCGGTACCCCGGCGCACGCCGGTGCGATCCAGCGCAGGTAGTAGAAGAGGCTGGCCACGGTGTTGAGCGCGGCCAGGACGACCAGCCACGCGAGCGCGCCGTCCCAGGCGGCGGCGAACACGCCGAGCTTGCCGACGAACACGGCCGTCGGCGGCGTGCCCACCAGTCCGAGCAGGCAGACCACGAGGCTGACGACCAGCCAGCGGTGGCGACCCGCCGCGGTGGCCCAGTCGGTGATGGACCGTGCCGCGGGGGTGGCGACCACGGCGGCGAAGGCGCCGATGTTGGTGACGGCGTAGCCGGCGAGGTACACGGCCAGCGCGGGGACGGCGAGGTCGGTGCCGGCCGCGACGGCGACCACCATGAACAGATAGCCCACCTGGCTCACGGTGGAGTAGGCCAGCAGCCGCAGGACGTCGGTCTGCGCAAAGGCCGCCAGGTTCCCCAGGGTCATGCTCGCCGCCGCGAGCACGGCGACCAGGAACGGGACGTCCAGCGGGACGCCGGCGAAGGGCTCGGCGACCAGGCGGAAGGCCGCCGCCACCGCGCCGACCTTGGGGATGGTGGTGATGTAGGCGGCCATCGCCGGCATCGTCCCGGCCGTCACGTCCGGGACCCAGAAGTGCACCGGGACCGCGCCGGCCTTGAACCCGACGCCGGCGAGCACGCCCAGGACCCCGACGGCGAGCAGGGCCGCCGGCGCCTCCGGCAGCACCACGGCGAGGTCGGCGTAGCCGGTGGTGCCGCCGGCGAGCACCAGGGCCGCGACGCCGGCCATCAGCAGCACGCCGACGAAGGCGCCCATGAGGTAGTACTTCATCGTCGCCTCGGTGCCGGCGGCGTCCTTGGCGAAGCCGGCGAGGGCGTACATCGGCACGCTGGCCAGCAGGTACGCGGCAACGAGGAGGAGCAGGTCGCCGCTCGCGGCCAGCGCGACCGTACCGAGCCCCCCGAGCAGCATGAGCACGTACGCCTCGGTCTCGCGGGGGTGCCCGGAGACCGACGGCGCCGCCAGCCAGACCAGGACGGCGACCCCGAGGGCGACCACGACGCGCACGACGCCGGTCGTCGTATCGACCACCCAGACGCCGTCGAAGACCCGCTCGTCCGGGCCGGCGAGGCCGACGGCGGCCGCCGCGGCGCTGCCCAGGCAGGCCGCGGTGACCAGCAGGCGCACCCGACCCTGCCGGCGCTGCGGCGTCCACAGGCCGAGCAGCAGGCCGGCCACCGCGCCGAGCAGGAGCAGCCCCTCCGGGAGCAGCGCCGACCACGCCTCCCTGCCCCCGGACATGCCCGTCAACGGGCCACCAGCTCCGCCACCGCGGCAGCGGCCGGCTCGACGACGTCGAGCAGCACCCGCGGCAGCAGCCCGAGGAGGACGGCGAGCGCCAGGAGCGGCAGGATCGCGGCCGCCTCGTGGGCACGCAAGTCCTGGACCCAGCTCGACGTCCGCGGCCGGACGGCGGTCGTCGTGCCGCCGCCCGTGCGCTCCAGCGCCGGGTCCCCGTCCGCCTCCGCGCCAGGAGTGACCGGGTCGCCGGTGAGCAGCCGCTGCAGGGCAAGCAGGAACAGCCCGGCGGTGACCAGGATGCCCAGAACCGCCAGCACGGTAGCGACCGGCGCGGCCTGCAGCGCCCCGGCGAAGACCTGGAACTCGGCGACGAACCCGGACAGGCCCGGGAGCCCGAGGGCCCCGAAGGCGGCGACGGCCAGGGCGGCGGCGAACACCGGCGCGGGACCCGCCAGGCCGCCCCAACGGTCGAAGGCGTAGCTGCCCCCGCGGGACCACAGCCACCCGCTGAGCAGGAACAGGGCGCCGGTGAGCAGGCCGTGGCTGACCATCTGGTAGACCGCCCCGACGGTGGCGACGGTCCGGGCGCCCCCGTCGGCCGCCACCATCCCGGCGGCACCCAGACCCAGCAGCACGTAGCCCATGTGGTTGACCGACGTGTAGGCGATCATCCGCTTGACGTCGGTCTGGGCCAGCGCGACCAGGGCACCCCACAGCACGCTGACCACCCCGACGACGACCGCCACCATCGCCCACCGCTGCCAGGCGTCGGGGAGGATCGGCATGGCGATCCGCACGAACCCGTAGGTGCCGAGCTTGAGCAGGATCCCGGCGAGCACGGCCGAGCCTGCGGCGGGCGCGTCGGTGTGCGCGTCGGGCAGCCAGGTGTGGAACGGGAACAGCGGCGTCTTCACCGCCAGCCCGAGCCCGATCGCCAGCAGCACCAGCCCGCCGGCCACCGGTGAGTCGGCCAGCGGCGGGTCCTGCGCCAGCGCCACCATGTCGAAGGTGCGCTCCTCGCTGCCGAGGAACAGGCCGATGAAGCCGACGAGCAGCGCCAGCGACCCGATGAAGGTGTAGAGGAAGAACTTCAGCGCGCTGCGGCGGGCGTCGCCGTGGCCCCAGCCGGCGATGACGAAGTACATCCCGACGATGGTCAGGTCGAAGAAGACGAAGAAGAGGATCAGGTCGAGGGCCGCGAAGGTCCCCAGGCAGGCGGTCTGCAGGAACAGGAACAGCGCCGCGTAGGTGCGCGACCGGTCCCGGTCCCGCAGCGAATACACGGCGCAGGCCAGGAACAGCACGCCCGTGAGCGCCAGCAGCGGCAGCGACAGCCCGTCGACGCCGACGTGGTACCCGGCGTCGACCGTGGGGATCCACTGCAGCTCGACCTCGTAGGCCAGCCCGTCGACGACCCCGGCGGCGCCCTGCGCCGGAGGGGAGCGCCACCACATCCACCCGATCAGCGCCAGGTCCGCGGCCGAGGCGGCGATCCACAGGGCGACGGCCGCGCGCCCGTCGAGCCGGCGCACCGACAGCAGCACGCCGGCTGCGACCAGCGGCAGGAAGACCACGACGGTCAGGAACACCGGTCACCTCACGACGAGCAGGAGGACGAGCAGGACGCCCAGCCCGGCGACGGCCTGGACGTAGTACTGGTGCAGCAGTCCGGTCTGCGGACGGCGGGCGGCGGCGCCCGCACGGCGGACGGCCCGCGCCGTTGCGCGGACGGCGCCGTCCACCACCCCGCCGTCGACCCGTGCCGACCGGGCGGCGACGCGACGCGTGGTCGCGGCCACACCCCACACGGCCCGGTCGATCCCCCCGTCGTCCGCCCGGGACAGCGCCCCAGCGACCTGCCGGGCACCGGAGGCCAGCGCTCGGACCGCCCGGTCCACCACTCGGTGGTCTACGGCGGCCAGCACCCGGGCGACGGCGAGAGCCGGCCGCGGCGAGAGGAGGGAGCGCAGCCCGGCCCAGGAGGCCAGCGGACTGCGCTCCAGAGCCAGGGCGAGGGCGGGCCCGGCCCGGAGCGCGGCGACGGTGAGCACCAGGGTGACCACGGCGAGCCCGCCGGACAGGAGCAGGTCCCCGATCGCCGGCGCCGGCTGGCCCTCCGCGTCGAGCAGCGCCTTCAGCGCCTCGGCCGCGGCCGGCAGCGCGAGGACGCCCAGCCCTGCGGCGAACGCGGCGAGCACCCCGGCGACCGCCGTCGTGGCGGCCGGGACCCGGCGGGTTCCGCGCTCCTCCGTGTCGCGCTCCTCGCCGGCGGGCTGAGCGAGCAGGACGGCCAGGATCCGCCCGGCGTACACGGCCGACACGACGGCGGCGGCGAGGCCGACCACCCGCAGCGCCGGCCCCTCGACCCCGACGAGCACCTCGTCCTTCGTCGCCCACAGCGACAGCGGGGGCACGCCGGCCAGCGCCAGCGCGGCCGCGGTGGCCGCCGCCCCGACC
>JALYNA010000099.1 GCA_030773455.1 Actinomycetota bacterium | reverse complement strand
CCCATGTTGTAGCCGCAGAAGGGCAGCATCGCGAACGGGTCGCGGCGCAGCTGGCCGATCGCGCCGGCGGCGGCGGCCGTCGTCTCGGACGACACGGTGCTGCCGAGGAAGGTGCCGTGGATCCAGTCGTAGGACTCGGTCACCAGCGGCACGGCGGTGGCGCGGCGCCCGCCGAACAGGATCGCGCTGATCGGGACGCCCTTCGGGTCCTCCCACTCCGCCGCGATGGTGGGGCACTGCCCGGCCGGGGTCGTGAAGCGGCTGTTGGGGTGGGCCGCCGGCGTGCCGGACTCGGGTGTCCAGGCGTTGCCCTTCCAGTCGGTGAGGCCGTCGGGCGGCGTCGCCGTCAGCCCCTCCCACCAGACGTCACCGTCGGCGGTGAGGGCGACGTTGGTGAAGATGGAGTTGCCGTAGAAGGTCTTGACCGCGTTGGCGTTGGTGTCCTCGCCCGTGCCGGGGGCCACGCCGAAGAAGCCGGCCTCCGGGTTGATCGCGTAGAGCCGGCCGTCCTCGCCGAAGCGCATCCAGGCGATGTCGTCCCCCACCGTCTCCACCGTCCAGCCGGGGATCGTCGGCTGCAGCATCGCCAGGTTCGTCTTGCCGCAGGCGCTGGGGAAGGCGGCGGTGACGTAGCGCGGTTCCCCGCTCGGCGGGGTGAGCTTGAGGATGAGCATGTGCTCGGCCATCCAGCCCTCGTCTCGCGCCATGACCGAGGCGATGCGCAGCGCGAAGCACTTCTTGCCCAACAGGGCGTTGCCGCCGTAGCCCGAGCCGTAGGACCAGATCTCGCGGCTCTCGGGGTAGTGGACGATGTACTTGGTGTCGTTGCAGGGCCACGGCACGTCCTGCTGGCCCTCCTCGAGGGGGGCGCCGAGGGAGTGCATCGCCGGCACGAACGGCCGGTCGGTGCCCATCGCCTCGAGGATGTGGCTGCCGATGCGCGCCATGACCCGCATTGAGACGACGACGTACTCCGAGTCGGTCAGCTCGACGCCGAACATCGGGCTCTCGGCCTCGACCGGTCCCATGCAGAACGGGATGACGTACATCGTCCGGCCGCGCATGCACCCGCGGTACAGCTCGGTCATGATCGCCTTCATCTCGCCGGGGTCCATCCAGTTGTTGGTGGGACCGGCGTCGGCCTCGTCGACCGAGCAGATGAAGGTGCGGTCCTCGACGCGCGCGACGTCGCTGGGGTCAGAGGCGCACCAGAAGGAGTTGGGCTTCTTGGCCAGGCGGGTGAAGGTGCCGGCGTCGACCAGCTGCTGCGTGAGCCGCTCCCACTCCTCGTCGCTGCCGTCCACCCACACGACCCGGTCGGGGGTGGTCAGCTCGGCCATGTCCCGCACCCAGGCCAGCAGCCGGGCGTGGGTGGTCGGGGCGTTCTCGAGACCGGGGGTGGCCACAGAAGTCACGGCGTCTCCATCCTCTGGGTACACCGGTCGGGGAGCCGCCGGCGCTGGTACTCGTCCTGCTCAGCTGTCGTCCGGACCGCTCGACGCCCGGGGCGCCGGCAGCGGTGCCGGGGTCCGGAAAGCGTACAAGCGGAGAACTCCACTGTAACCGTGAGAGATGTTACGTATAAGACGTCTACCCGCGGGGAGGAGGACCGGCGGCGACGGCCCTCCCCGACCTCGGCGTCGCACGTGGAGCCGAGGTTGGCCCGCGGCCCGTCCGGGCACCGCACGCGCATGACCGTCACCGACCCCGACGTTCCGGACCCGCAGGGCGACCCCCGCACGCTGCAGGCCGACCCCGGCGCCTACGGGCAGGGCCAGGACCTGGCCTCGACCGACGACGACGCCGCCTCCACCGGCGCAGATGAGCTGGCTGCGGAGCAGGACGCCGCCGGCGGGGCAGGTGCAGCCGAGGTCACCGGAGCCGGCCTCGTCGAGGACGAGGCGTTCGGCCCACCCGTGGTCGGCGGGGCGTGGTCGGAGACCCCGAACACCTGAGCCGGGCCCGTGACGAGGCGGTTCGTTTCAGTCCCCGCCGGCCGGGAACCCATCGGACTCCCACAGTCCCTCGGCGAGGAGGAGAACCGCGATGGCCACCGGTGAGACCGGCTTCGAGGACGTCACCTACGACCTCATCTCCGTGCAGTACCACTCGCTCAAGGCCGGTCACGACTACGGCCAGTACGTCCGTGACGCCGAGAACGCCGGCCGGGACGACATCGCGTCGTTCTTCCGCAGCGTGATGGAGGAGGACTCAGCACGCGCGAAGCAGTGCCACGAGTTCCTCAAGGAGCTGTCCGGCTCCTCGGAGTCCGGACCCGCCCTCAGCTAGACCCGGACACCGCGTACGAAGACCGCCCCGCTGCCCGGCGCCCGCCGGGGAGCGGGGGGGCGGTCGTCACCGCAGGGCTGAGCCATCGGCCTGAGGGGTAAGCGGCCATGTCCGACGCACAGCCCTTGTCCTGGGGTCGCCGCTGCCTCATGCGCACCCCCGAGCACGCCGTTCGCGGCACCGGCCACGAAGCCGACGACCGCGGCTCCGCTGAGCAGCCGCTGGACTCGAGCGAGCGCGCGCCGTCGTGACGCGGTTCTCCGCCGAGGACCGGGAAGAGGAGCAGCCGCACGCTCGGCAGTGGTTCGCCGAGGGCGGTTTCACGCTCGTCGGCCCGCAAGCACCTCCGGAGGCCAGATGGGAGGCGGGCGAGGCGTTCTTGTCGACTGCACCGTGCTGGTCAGCTGGGGCGTCAGGTCGACGGCCGACGGGTGGTCCACCGTCGCCAAGGCGCTCGACATCGACGTCGGCCACGTCGTCCTGACCGGCGCGCTCTACTACCGCCTCGACACGTGCTTCTGCCCGCTTGACGGCCGCCGGGCCACGGAGTGCCGGCGGCGTTCACGCCGGCCACCCTGCACCGCGTCCTGGACGTTCGGAGAGCCGTTCTGGTCGAGGACAGCCGACCGGCACGTCACCGTGAGCGGTGAGCGGACGCTGCGGTGGCGCTCAGTGCGCCGCGCGGAGCACGAACAGGCCCGCGATGAAGACGAGAGCGCCCAGCCACAGCTGCACGAGCTCGAGACGACGGGCGGGCTGCAGCAGGAGGGCGAACACGACTCCGACGACGATGGCCTGGAACAGCACACCGGCGTCGGTGCGTGGCAGCAGCAGCTCGACGAGCCACCCGCCCTCGCCCACCCGGCGTTCGAGCTCCGTCGGCTGGGCCACCTGCTGTCGCGTCGGACCCGCCACGCCGCTGATGGTCAAAGGTCGACCGCCATCAAAGGACACCGAGGGCGTTGGCGGCGCTGCGGACGAGCTGGTCGTCCTGCCCGACGACCAGCAGCGCGTGGGGGACCCGTGCGCACAGCACCACCACATCGCCGCGCTCGACGACCCAGGGACCGTCCTCTCCCGCAAGCCGTTGGGCTCCCGGCGCCTCCGGGAACGGCTCGTCGGACAGGTACAGCACCACCCGCCTGCCGGCCGGATCGCGGTAGGCGTAGCCGTCGACCTCGAGTCCGGCGTAGGTCCCCCCGCCCGCCCCGACGGGTCGGAGCTGCAGCAGGGACAGGTCGGGCGGCTGCTGATCCGGGACCTCCGATCCGGGCAGCTGCTGTGCGCTGAAGTCGGCGACCGCCTGGCGCAGCGACCGTGGCTCGATGGAGCCGCCACGGGCGACGAGGACCAGGGCGACGACGGCCGCGGCGGCGACCGGCACACCGACCGGCACCAGCCAGCACCGGCTCATGCGCCCGTACGTGGTGCGACCGGCAGCGGTTCGCGAGGCAGCGGACCGGTCGGCACCGGACGACTCAGCCTCGACGAGCCCGCGGACCCGCTCGCGCAGGGCCGCCGGCGCCGCAGTGCGCATGGACTCCGCCAGTGAGCGTCCGCGACGGGCCTCGTCCAGCTCTGCCCAGCACTCGGTGCAGTCGAGCAGGTGCGTGCAGAACACCTCCCTGTCCTGCCTCGACATGGCACCGGCAAGGAAGCGAGCGGCGTCGCGCTCGGGGTCGTGCCTCATCGCCCACCACCAGCGTTCTCGGCGAGCGTGCGAGCCAGCGCCTTGCGGCCGCGGTGAACCCGGGCCAGGACGGTGCCGCGCGGCGCTCCGACGATCTGCGCCGTCTGGGCCGCGGTGTACCCGGCAAGATCCATCAGCGTGATGGCTTCCAGCTGTGGACCGGGCAGCTGCAGGAGTGCGTGGCGCAGCCGGCCGGCTTCCACAGCGGCCAGGGCGTCGCCGGCTGTGTCGGCTCTCTCGTCCGGCTGGGCGAGCAGCCAGTCCTCAGCGGTGACCTCGACCGGCCGCGCGGCCCTTCGGCGGAACGACGACCGTGCCGCGTTCAGGCACACGGTCGCCAGCCAGGCGGCGGGGTCGTCGGGACGGTGCCGTCGCCAGCCGCGCAGCGCCAGCAAGCAGGTCTCGGACACCAAGTCCTCGGCGTCCTGGGGGGTGCGAGTCAGCCCGCGCGCGAGGTTGTGCACCCGGTCAAGGTGCTGTGTGAACGCCTCCAGGAACTCGCTGTCGTCCACGCTCACCTCCTCGCTGCACGGTCGGACGTTCCGGCATGATCCGCTCTTCCCTCCGGACGCGCACCTCCGCGTGCTGATTGCATCGCGCCACGGCGAGCCGGCGGCTGCCTCCGCCGCCAGCCCCTCGGGATGACCCTGCCATCACGCGTCGCGGTGTGAGCGCCGCTGCCGCCTCGTGCGACCGCGCCGACGCGCCTGGGATCACCTGAGCGACGATCCCGGGGTGCTTTCATGCAATCAGACGTCGACGTCCCGCGTCCTGACCAGCATGGGCGCTGCGAGCCGATGGACGCTGAGCGCGGACGGCGAACGACCGGTCGCGCGGCGCGGGCTGGGTGCGCGGGCAGGCGGCTCGGCCTTACTCACCGTCCTGGCA
>JALYNA010000098.1 GCA_030773455.1 Actinomycetota bacterium | reverse complement strand
CCGCCAGCTCACGGGCGCCCACCACCGCGGACAACGCGGTGAACTGCCTGTCGTTGCCCACGGCGAGGACCAGGTCTCCGTCGGCGGTCGGCAGCAGCTCGTAGGGCGCGATGCTCGGGTGCTGGTTTCCCATCCGGGCCGGGACGACGCCGGTGGCCGTGTACGCGGCGCCCTGGTTGACCAGCGCGGCGAGCAGCGACGACAGCAGGTCGACATCAATCCGCTGGCCGGTGCCGGTGGCCGCCCGGTGCTGGAGCGCAGCGAGGATCCCGACCGTTGAGAACAGGCCGGCCAGCACGTCCACGAGCGCGACGCCGACCTTCTGCGGCTCGCCGTCGGGGCTGCCGGTGATGCTCATGAGCCCGCCGACGGCCTGGATCAGCAGGTCGTACCCCGGCAGCGCGGCGCCCGCGCCCCGCCCGAAGCCGGTGATCGAGCAGTAGACGAGCCGAGGGTTGTCCGCCCGCAGCGCCTCGTAGCCCAGCCCCAGGCGGTCCATGACGCCGGGTCGGAAGTTCTCCACGACCACGTCGGCCTCGCGCGCCAGCCGGCAGGCCCGCTCCGGATCGGCTGGGTCCGACAGGTCGAGCACCAGGCTGTCCTTGTTCCGGTTGACCGACGAGAAGTACGTCGCGTCGCCGCGGTCATCGTGCGGCGGGCCCCACGCCCGGGTGTCGTCCCCGGTGCCGGGGCGCTCGACCTTCAGCACGTCGGCGCCCAGGTCGGCGAGCAGCATCGTGGCGAACGGGCCGGCCAGCACGCGCGAGAAGTCGAGGACCCGCAGGTTGTCAAGCGCCGCCGCCATGTGGTTCCATGCTTCCGAATTCGAAACGTTTCCAGCAGCAGCCTACGGGCTCCCTCCGCAACGGTCAAGGAGACCGCCGATGTCCGCCCTCGTTCGCCGGGCTGGACGAGGACGACGCCGAGGAGTTCCGCGACGCGCTGACGTCGTACGTGCGCGCCTACGCCTTCCTCGACCAGGTCGTCCCGTTCGCCGACCCGCACCTGGAGGAGCTCTACTACTACGGGAAGTACCTGCTGACCAAGCTGCCCATGCGCGATGCCGGCGGCACCGTCGACCTGTCCGGCGCCGTGGTACTCACGCACCTGCGCAGCGACCTCGTCGCGGAGCGGGAGGACCTGTCGCTCGGTGAGGGCGAGCCGGACCCGCTGCCCGGGCTGCCCGGTGAGGGCCGGGGCCAGCAGGCCGACGAGCCCCGCAGCCTGCTCTTGCAGCTCATCGACGCGTTGAACAAGCGGTTCGGCGCCGGCCTCGGTGAGGCGGACCTGATCTGGTTCGAGCAGCAGCAGATCGAGCTGCGCAGCGACCACGACGTGCGGGCGGTCGCACTACACAACGACGAGCAGCAGTTCTCCGTCTTCCTCAAGCTCCGCATCGAGCAGGCGATCGTCGAGCGCCACCAGGCCAACGGCGATCTGTTCGAGACCTACTTCACCAGCGACGAGCGGCGTGAGCTGATCGACGGGTTCCTCATCCGGAGTCTCTATGGCGCGATCCGCGGCGAGGCGGGCTGACGCTCACCCCCGTTGAGGGCCACCGGCCCTCCCGGCTGCGCCTCGAACCGAGCCTCAGCTTCGGGTGCGCGCTCCACCGCCGTCGGGATGCCCAGCAGGTCGAGCAAGCTGCTGCGCGGCACCTTGATCAGGCGGCCGAACCGCAGTAACGGCGTCGGCCAGGCGCCGGAGCGCACGAGCTCGTAGGCGGTGTTGCGGCCGAGACCGAGCACACGCGCAGCGGTGGGCAGGTCGACCACGACGGGCAGAGCGTGGACTTCGTCCTCGGTCATCAGCGGCTCCCGGAGCAGAGCCGGCTCATGTCGGGCCAGGGGGCGCTGCTCGTCCATGTCGTGTAGGTGCGCTGCTTAGGAGCCTGCTGAATAAGGGCGGGGCCCCTCGCGGCAGTCTTTGCTGCAGTGAGGTCAGCACCCTGGGGTGCGACAGAGAGGTCGCCCTGCCCGTTGTCACGGCGGTCGGGTGGGTCGGTGGTCAAGAGCTCAGCGCCCAGCATCGGTTGGTGTCGGTGAGTCCGAGGTTGATCAGGCGGCGGAGGTTGATCGCGGCGACTCGCAGGTGCAGCCAGGCGTTGTTGTTGGCCACTCCGCGGTAGGGAACGCGCCTGTGGCCGCGGGTGAGCCAGGCGATGCTGCGTTCGACCATCGGCCGGTGCCGGCGATAGATGGCCTGGAAGTCCGGGTCGGCGGCCCGGGCTCGATGGGCCCGCTGGATCGCGTCGTGCTCGTGCAGCCGCAGGGTGCGTCCGTCGGCGGCGGTGGTGCAGCGCTCCCGCATCCGGCAGCCGTGGCAGGCCACGCCGAAGGTCACCGCCCGGGTGCGGCTGATCGGGCGGGTGATCCCGGCCGGGCAGGTCACCGCCCCGGCGGCCTCGTCGACGGTGAAGTCATCGATGGTGAATCCGCCAGGCACCGCCGGCCGCTGCGGCCACGGCTTGATCACCGGGGTGTGCCCGGCGGCGGCCAGGGCGGCGAGCCCGTCGCCGGTGCCGTAGGCGGAGTCCGCGAGCACCTGCACCGGCCCGGCGAGGCTGTCGTCCTCGGCCAGCAGCGCGATGCCGACGGTCGCGTCGCTGTTGGCCGCCCCGGCCGCGGCGGTGAGCCGGGCGGCGGTGATCAGCCCGGTGTCCGGTTCGACCACGACGTGGGCGGTGAACCCGTCGGTGCGGCGAGACACGGTCTTGTGCGCGTGCCGGGCGTCGGGGTCGACGGTGGAGATGAACCGGTCGGCGGCGACCCGGCGGGCGATCATCTGCCACCGGCCGTCGGTGCCATCGCTGTCCTTGACCGGCTCGACGTCCTGGCCGGCCACCAGCGCCAGCAGCGCGACCGCTTCGGCCGGCCGCGGCCCCAGCTGTTGCTCGGGCAGGTGCCCCAGCAGCCGGTGCGCGTCGGTGACCAGCGCATCCACCAGGGCGGCGCGAGCCTCCGGGTCGTTCCAAGCGATCGCCGGTTTGCCGGGATCGTCATAGTCGTGCGCGGTGCAGTGCGCCGCGACGACCTCGGGCGCGCCGGGCACCCCCCGGCGGACCCGGCGGATCGCCGCGATCAGCTGGACCACCGTGTCTTGAGTGGCCACGGCGTCTTCCAGCACGGTGGAGTCCAACGCCCGGCGGGTCTTGCCTGAGAGCGCGCCGGTGGCCGCCACCACCTCCCGGACGACGTCGAAGATCCGGTTTGGCCGGCCCGAGGCGGCCAGCCGGCGCCGCCAGTACGTCAGCACCGTCGGATGAAACCCCGCCGCGGTGATCGGCAGCCCGCAGGCGCCCTTCCACCGCAGGTCGAAGGTCAGCGCCTCGACCGCCTCCCGATCCGAGCGCCCCTCCAACGCCTGCAGCACCAACACCGCCGCGACCACATCGGCCGGCACGCTGGGCCGGCCCAGCGACGAGGGAAACAGATCGGCGAACATCGCATCCGGGAAGAGCTCCCGGCGATGCGCAGCCAGGAACGCGTACACGCTGCCCGACGGCAACAGCCGACCGGACACCGACTCGGCATCCATCACCACATGCTCAGGGTGGGAAGTGCCCTGCACGACCCCAATCGTCCCGCCGATTCGCAGCCAGGAGAACAGCCTTCTTCAGCAGGCTCCTAGTTCGTCATGGTGCTCATGGGTCTCTTGCCCTTCTGGAGGATGGTGAGGGATCAAGTCCCCGTTCGGTGTTGACGCATCGGGCGGGGGCGTCTTGCATCCTGTGCCTGTCGGAGGCGCTTCGATAACCGTGCCGGCGGGAACCGCAACCGGAACCGCAACGCGAGCCGTACTTACCCGGACGTCGCCGGACTCTTATGGACTCCGCACCCCTGATGACCTGCGCAGACGGGACCAGGGTGGACGTTGGCGGACCATTAGAACTCGACTGGGGGTCAAGGGGTCGCAGGTTCAAATCCTGTCAGCCCGACAGTGAATCCGCAGGTCAGAGGCGG
>JALYNA010000097.1 GCA_030773455.1 Actinomycetota bacterium | reverse complement strand
CACCCGGCTCTGCTCGGCCGTGGCGAGGCTCGGCTCGGCCCGGCTGCCCACGACCCTCACCCCGCCGATGCGGCAGTTCCTCGCCGCCGTCGAGGACGCCTACGGCATCGAGATCGACCCCGATGAGTCCGAGCAGGCCCTCGCCCGGCTCGGCAGCATCAGCAGGATGATCGGTGCGGCTCTGCGCAACACCGTCAACCCGACCATGCTCGACGCCGGCTACAAGGTCAACGTCATCCCCGGCACCGCCGGCGCCACCGTCGACGGCCGCTTCCTCTACGGGCAGCAGGAGGACTTCGAGCGCCAGTTGGCCGGCCTCATCGGCGAGGGCGTGCAGCGCGAGTGGCTGGTCCACGACCAGGCCGTGGAGACGACGTTCGACGGCCCGCTGGTCGACGCGATGGTGGCCGCGCTCAAGGCGGAGGACGACGGCGCGCGACCGGTGCCGTTCACGATGAGCGGCGGCACGGACGCCAAGAGTTTCCAGCGCCTGGGCATGCGCTGCTTCGGGTTCTCCCCGCTGCGGCTGCCGCCGGACCTGGACTTCGCCTCGCTGTTCCACGGCATCGACGAGCGGGTGCCGGTGGAGTCGCTGCGCTTCGGCATCCGGGTCCTCGACCGCTTCCTGCGGTCGGCCTGACGACCGCGTCCCCGCGACGATCATGGCGCTGAGGTCGGGTGGACGACGGCGTGTCGCCCCACCGAGTCCATGATCGCGACGGGGGGCGGGGGACGAGAGGGGTTGGGCGAGCGCCACCACCGGCCCGTGGTGTGATGCGGTGGTGACCGACACCACTCCTGGCCCCGGCTCCGTCGCTCTCATCACCGGGGGGACCGGCGGCTTCGGCCGCGCCCTCGCCGCCAAGCTCGCCGAGCGGGAGGTCACCGTCGTCCTGGCCGATCTCGACAGCGAGCGCAACCGGCAGGTCGCCGCCGACCTGGGCGCGCAGTTCGAGGTGCTCGACGTCACCGACCGCGCCGCCAATGCCGCCCTCGTCGAGCGCATCGAGGCCGAGCACGGCCGGCTCGACGCCGCCTACCTCAACGCCGGCATCTCCGCGGCCAAGTCCGATGACGAGGTCGACCTCGACGAGTTCATGCGGGTCGTCGACGTCGACCTGTTCGGCGTCGTCTACGGCGCGCTGGCCGCGCGCCCGGCGATCCGGCGGGCCGGCGGCGGCGCCATCGTCGTCACCGCGTCCCTGGCCGGGCTCTCACCGATGGCCACCGACCCCGGCTACAGCGTCGCCAAGAGCGGCGCCATCGCCTTCGTCCGGTCGATGGCGCCGCGGCTGGCCCGCGAGGGGACGACGATCACCGCGGTCTGCCCCGGTTTCGCCGACACCGCGATCATCGACCGGATCCGCGACCAGTTCACCGCGGCCGGTTTCCCCGTGCTGTCGGCCGAGGAGGTCGCCGACGCGATGCTCGCCGCCTGGACGTCGGGGGAGCCGGGCGCGGCCTACGTCGTCCAGCCCGGCGTCGGCACCGTGCCCTACCGCTTCAAGGGCGTGCCGGCGGCGCGGACGACGGAGGGCGAGACCGCCGTCGTACCCGAGGCGCTGCGGCCGCCGTCGATGCGCTGACCGCCGACGGGGCGCCGGCCTTGGGAGGCGTCGGTCTCAGGAGGCGTCGGCGCGGCAGGCGTACAGGAACGCCGGCGGCACGTTCCACGGCGTGATCTTCTGCTGCACCGACGCGAACCGGCTGCGTAGCTCGCGCAGGAGCAGCGGCGAGTACTGGATCACCAGCAGCACGCCCCCGGGCGCCAGCGCCACTGGCAGCAGGTCCAGCACCCGGCGGCGCAGCCCGGCGTCGAACGCGGTGTAGGGCAGCGCGGAGACCAGCACGTCGGCCCGCTTGCCGCCCAGGTGCGCGTCGAGGTTCTCCGCCGAGTCGCACACCACCTGCAGCCGCGGGTCGTCGTAGCGCTCGTCGAGCAGCTTGGCCAGGTCCGGGTCGATCTCCAGCGACACCAGCCGCGCCCCCGGCCCGAGCCGGGCGAGGATCTCGCCGGTCTGCACCCCGGTGCCCGCGCCCAGTTCCACGACCAGGTCAGCGCGCGCGATGTCGGCCAGGTCCAGCATGTCCCGCACCGCCCAGCGCGAGGTCGGGAGGATGGCTCCCACCTGGCGTGGGTTGGCGACGAAGGCACGCAGGAAGCGGAACCGGTCGGTCAGGATCTCTCTCATGCCGTCCTTCCAGGCCGCCCGGGGCGGCGGCGAACTCACTCGCACCCTGACATGCCCGCGGCCGGTCAGCGACTTCAGGCGGGGCAGCGCACCGGAACTCAGATGTGCGGCTTGGGCAGGTAGGACAGTCGGGCCCGCCGGCGCAGGATCACCTTGCGCGTACCGTCGGCGTGCAGCTGCAGCCGGGCCAGTTCCCAGCCGCCGGTGTCCGCCTGCAGGCTCAGCATGGTCGCCGCCGCGGACCGGGACGTGCCCGGTGGGATCCGCAGCGGCGCGAACTCGTAATCCCCGGCGACCGCCTCCACCCGGCCGATTGTGCCCGCCCGACGCCCGCCGGTCATGTGACCGTTACCTCCCGGACTGCTCAGCAGAGCCCTGCGCGGCAGGATGGGACCGTCCCTAGACAGCTCCCGACGACACGGAGGACGACGTGACCGCCCCCGGCAACGACGTGCCCGACGCCGACCGCGCCGAGCAGGAGGCCCCGCTCGACCCGCCTGCCGTCGCCCTCGCCGGTGACGCCACTCCGCCGGGGGAGGGCGTGCCCGAGGCCGACGCCCTCGAGCAGCAGCTGGCCGCCCACCCGGGCGAGGCCGGCAGCCCGCTGCGGCCGGTGGGCGACCGCGAGGCCAACCCCGCCGACGTCCTCGAGCAGGAGGCCGTCGTCCCCGTCGACGAGGACGACGCCCCGCTGTAGCCCCCGACCCGCGCGTTCCCCGCGCTCCCGACCATGATCACTGCGTGACCGGTGCATGGCTGGCGATCGCCGTGTTCGCCGTCGGCCTGCCGGCGCCGGCCTGGTGGTTGGGTGGACGGCGGTTCTGGACGCACGGTGGGGTCGCCGCGGACGCCGATCCGTAACCGGGAGATGGTGCGGCGGCACGGGTTGCGACCGGCCGAGGCCGCCGTGGTCGAGTGAGACGTCGCCGCCGGGCTGACCGGGCGGTGGTCCCAGGTGTGACGAGCTTCCCTGCACGCGGCCGGTCAGGTTAGGCTCACCTAAGATGCTGCCGACCCCGAGGGAGCCCCGTGACGACGAGCCCCGCTGCGCCCGCCCTCCGGGCCGACGCCGCCGAGCGCGCCCGCACCGTCGCCAGCCGCAGCTCCGCCGCGCTGTGCGTGCGTGGGCTGGACGCCGGCCGTCCGCTGGCACACGCGACGACCGGCACCGGCACGACGTACGTGCTGGTGCCCACCGGCGGCGAGGTCGACGCCGCGCTGGTCGGCCGCGAGGACCTCACCGCCGTCCTGATGGTGAGCGACCGGGCGCCGGTGCCGCTGCGGGATCCGCTGCGTGCCCAGCTGTGGCTCTTCGGCTGGCTGACCCCGATGCCCCCGGCCGCCCGGCGCGCCGCGGCGCTCGCCTTCGCCGAGACCCGCCCGGCGGGGGCACTGCTCGACGTCGGGCACGGCGCCACGCTGCTGCGGCTGGACGTGGCCGAGGTCGTGCTGCGGGAGGGGGAGCACTGCACGGAGGTCGGCCCGCAGACCTACGCCCAGGCCCGGCCGGACCCGCTGGCCGCCGTCGAGGCGCGCATGCTGCAGCACCTGGACCGCGACCACCCCGAGGTCCTCGACCTGCTGGCCGGCCGCATCCCGGCCGGCGACCTCGGCCCGCGCGACGTCGTCCGCCCCCTGGGCCTGGACCGCTTCGGGTACCGGCTGCGCATCGAGCGGCCGGTCGGCCGGCGCGACCTGCGGGTGCCGTTCCCGCGGCCGCTGACCTGCCCCGGGCAGCTGCAGGCGGCCACCCGACAGCTGCTCTGCGCCGCGCGCGAGGCATAGGAGGCAATGCATACGTCCCGGGC
>JALYNA010000096.1 GCA_030773455.1 Actinomycetota bacterium | reverse complement strand
GGAGCTGCAGCTCGTCGACGTGCGGACGCGGCAGCTGACCGCCGGGGCCGTCGAGATCCTCGAGGAGATCCGGCCCGCGGGCGCCGAGGAGCACCCTCGGGCCAAGCACGAGCTGCTGCAGTCGACCGTCGAGATCATCACCGACGTCTGCACCACCGTCGCGGAGGCCAAGGCCGACCTCGCCGGCACCCTCGCCGAGGTCCGGGCGGCCGCCGAGCGCCGTGGCCTGAGCCCGATGTGCTCGGGCACCCACCCGATCACCGACTGGCAGACCCAGCTGATCTCGCCCAAGGAGCGGTACCTGCAGCTGGTCGAGAAGATGCAGTGGCTGGCCCGCCGGCTGCAGATCTTCGGCGTCCACGTGCACGTCGGCGTCCGCGCGCCGGAGAAGGCCGTCCCGATCGTCAACGCCCTCGCCCAGTACGTGCCGCACTTCCTCGCCCTGTCGGCGTCCTCGCCGTTCTGGGTCGGCTGCGACACCGGCCTGGCCTCGGCCCGCTCGAAGGTCTTCGAGGCCATGCCGACGGCGGGCCTGCCCCAGCAGCTCTCCGGCTGGGACGAGTTCGAGACCTACATGCAGACGCTGATCTCCACCCACGCGATCGAGAGCGTCCGCGAGGTGTGGTGGGACATCCGCCCGCACCCGGACTTCGGCACCGTCGAGCTGCGGATCTGCGACGGGCTGCCCACCATCGACGAGGTCGGCGCGGTCGCGGCGCTCTCGCAGTGCCTGGTCGAGCAGTTCGACACCCAGCTCGACCGCGGCTACACGCTGCCGGTGCCGGCCTCGTGGCTGCTGCGGGAGAACAAGTGGCGCGCGGCCCGCTACGGGCTGGACGCCGACATCGTCGTCGACGACAGGGGCACGGTGCGGCCGGTGCGCCAGGCGATCACCGACCTCGTCGAGGAGCTCGAGCCCACCGCTCGCCGGCTGGGCTGCGAGGCCGAGCTGGCCGACGTCGGGCGCGTCCTGGCCGTCGGCGCCTCCTACCAGCGGCAGCGGGCGGTCGCCGCGGCGCACGACGGCGACCTGACCGCGGTCGTCGACAGCCTGCTCGCCGAGCTGCGCGACGGCCTGCCCTCCAGCGGGCCGGCCGGTGCCCCGCCGGCCCCGGTCCCGGGCCCTGCGAGCTGCGCGGGAGGCCATGCCGCATGAGGAGCGCTGCGGCATGACCGCTTTCCCGGAGAAGCTCGGGGCGGCGGTCGACGAGTGGGCCGCCGAGCGGCAGCCGCAGCTGGTGGCCGTGCGCCGGCACCTGCACGCCCACCCCGAGCTGGCCTTCGCCGAGTTCGAGACGACGTCCTTCCTCGAGCAGCGGCTGCGCAACGCCGGGCTGGCGCCCAAGCGGCTGCCGTCGGGCACCGGGCTGATCGTCGAGGTGGGCTCCGGGGAGCCGACCGTCGTGCTGCGCGCCGACATCGACGCGCTGCCGCTGGCCGACCTCAAGGACGTCCCCTACGCCTCCACCCGCGAGAACGCCTGCCACGCCTGCGGCCACGACGTGCACGCCACCGTCCTGCTCGGCGCCGCGCTGGCCCTGGCCGCCCTCGACGGCCTGCCCGGCACCGTGCGCTGCGTCTTCCAGCCGGCCGAGGAGACGGTGCCCGGCGGGGCCACCGGGGTCGTCGCCGCCGGCGTGCTCGCCGGTGCCTCCCGGGCCTTCGCCCTGCACTGCGACCCCTCCCTCCCGGCCGGCAGCGTCGGCCTGCGGACCGGCGCCATCACCGCCGCCTGCGACCGGATGGACGTCACCCTCACCGGCCCCGGCGGGCACACCGCCCGCCCGCAGCTGACCGTCGACCTGGTGGACGCCCTCGGCCGGCTGATCATCGACCTCCCGGCGCTGCTGTCCCGGCAGGTCGACCCGCGCGCCGGCATGTCGCTGGTGTGGGGCGCGGTCAACGCCGGGTGCGCGCCCAACGCCATCCCGCAGCGCGGCCACCTGCGCGGCACGGTGCGGGTGCTGGACCGCGACACCTGGCAGGACGCCGAGACGCTGCTGCGCTCGCTGGTGGAGCGGGTCGCTGCCACGACCGGTGCCGACGTCGAGGTCGACTACGTCCGCGGGGTGCCGCCGGTGGTCAACGACCCGCGGGCGGTGGCGCTGCTGCGCTCGGCGGCGCTGGAGACGGTCGGCACCGACGGGCTGCGGCTGTCCCCGCAGAGCATGGGCGGGGAGGACTTCGGCTGGTTCGCCGACGTCCTGCCCATCGCACTGGCCCGGCTGGGCACGCACAGCGACGGCGCCCCGCTGGACCTGCACCGCGGCACCTTCGACGTCGACGAGCGGGCGATCGGGGTCGGCGTGCGGCTCATGGCCCGCACCGCGCTGCACGCACTGGCCGCCGACGCGGGCGCTCCGCCGCCCGGTCCCTCGCCGCACCCCGGCCGCACTCCGGGCGGCCGACGGTAGACACTGACGCCGATCCACTGAGGGGAGCTCGACGATGCGTTCCACCGATCAGCAGACAGCAGCACCCGCCGACGCCGAGGTGCCGGCCGAGCACGAGGTCCCCGACGACCTCCGGCTCGCCGCCGGGTTCCCGGCCGCGACCCGGGAGGCCTGGCGTGAGCTGGTCGCCGGGGTGCTGCGCAAGGCCGGGCGCGAGGACCTGCCCCAACCCGTCGAGGACGCACTGCGGGTGCCCGTGGCCACCGGCGTCACCGTGGGCCCGCTCTACACGGCCGAGGACGCCGGCGACCTGCCCACCGCGGTCGGCGTCCCCGGCCTGGCGCCCTTCGTCCGCGGCTCGCGCCCCGCAGTCGGCC
>JALYNA010000095.1 GCA_030773455.1 Actinomycetota bacterium | reverse complement strand
GGGCGCTCGACGCGCTGCCCGGCGTGCTGGCCGCCCTCGGCGCGCCGCTGGCCGCCGGCGCGGCGGCGCTGCTGTGGGCCGACCCCGACACGACACGGCTGGAGCACGTCATCCGGACCGAGCAGGTCCACGCGGTCGCCGGGCTCGATTCCGTCGAGGGCGTTCGCGCACTCGCGCCCCACGACTAGAGTCCGATCAGCGCGAGCTTTTCGACGACGAGGAGCACCGGCATGGACAAGGTCGTCCGGACCCCGGCGGAGGCGATCGCCGCGATCGGTGACGGTGCCTCGCTCGCGGTGGGCGGATTCGGGCTCTGCGGCATTCCGGGCGTCCTTCTCCAGGCACTGCTCGATGCGGGGCCGCGCGACCTGCGCGTCGTGTCCAACAACTGCGGCGTCGACGACTGGGGGCTCGGTCTCCTGCTCCACGCCCGGCGGATCGCGCGTATGACGGCGTCGTACGTCGGCGAGAACAAGGAGTTCGAGCGCCAGTTCCTGTGCGGCGAGCTCGAGGTCGAGCTGGTTCCGCAGGGCACCCTGGCCGAGCGCCTGTGGGCCGGGGGCGTCGGCATCCCGGCCTTCTACACCGCCACCGGGGTGGGCACGCAGGTCGCCGACGGCGGGCTGCCGTTGCGGTACGACGGTGCCGGCGGCGTTGCCATGGCCTCGTCGGCCAAGGAGACCCGCGAGTTCGCCGGGCGCAGCTACGTGCTCGAGGAGGCCATCCGCTGCGACTTCGGGCTGGTCCACGCCTGGAAAGGCGACCGGCACGGCAATCTCGTCTACCGCGAGTCGGCGCAGAACTTCAACCCGCTCTGCGCGATGGCCGGCGGCGTCACCATCGCCGAGGTGGAGCACCTGGTGGAGCCCGACGAGATCCGCCCCGAAGACGTGCACACTCCCGGCATCTTCGTGCAGCACGTGGTCGACGTCGGTCCGGACGTCGAGAAGCGCATCGAGCGCGTCAAGGTGCGCCCGCGGAGCCAACCCGACGCAGCGCCGGCGGCTGCCGGTGAGGAGGTGGGCTCGTGAGCAAGCTGACGCGCGACCAGCTCGCGGCCCGGGCCGCCCAGGAACTCCGCGACGGCCAATACGTCAACCTCGGGATCGGGCTGCCGACCCTCGTGCCGAACCACCTGGCCGCGGGCGTCCACGTCGTACTGCAGAGCGAGAACGGCATCCTCGGCGTCGGCCCTTACCCGTTCGAGGGCGCGGAGGACGCCGACCTGATCAATGCCGGCAAGGAGACCGTGACGCTGCTGCCCGGCGCGTCGTTCTTCGACTCGGCGACCAGTTTCGGCATGATCCGCGGCGGCCACATCGACGCGGCGATCCTGGGTGCGATGCAGGTGTCGGCCCGCGGCGACCTCGCCAACTGGATGATCCCCGGCAAGATGGTCAAGGGGATGGGCGGGGCCATGGACCTCGTGCATGGCGCCAAGCGCGTGATCGTGCTGATGGAGCACGTCGCGAAGGACGGGAGCGCCAAGATCCTGCCCGAGTGCACCCTGCCGCTGACGGGGCGCGGCGTGGTGGACCGGATCATCACCGACCTGGCGGTCATCGACGTGAGCGAGTCGGGCCTCGTCCTGAGTGAGACGGCTCCTGGGGTGAGGCCTGACGACGTCGTGGCGGCCACCGATGCCCCACTGTCCGTCGGTGACGCCGTCCGCGAGATGGCGATCGCGTGAGGTCAGCCGGCGCCCGGCTCGGGCTGGGCCGACGGCGCGCGCCTTGTGGTGGTGGGCAGCGGTCGCGCGCCGGCGGCGAGATCCGCCGGGCTGGTCAGGAAGCCGGCGGCCCACGCCATGTGCATCGTGGCGTAGACGCCAGGCAGCCGGAGGGCGGCGGCGGCACTGAGGCCGCGGGCGTTGGCGGCGGCGCCGGAGCCGATCACCGCGAGATAGCCGGCCGGCAAGGTGAACGCTGGGCGGAAGCCCGCCACACCGGTCACCACACCCGTCGACACGCCGAGCAGCGCGACGGGCGGTGCGAGGTAGCGGAACGACGCGGTGCCGGGGTCGCGGCGCAGCAGGGCCCGCCGCCACCGGCCGTAGTGGAAGTACTGGCGCGCCAGCCCGCGCAGTGACGACCGCGGGCGGTAGGAGACACGCAGCCGCGGTTCGAACCACACGGTGCCGCCCGTCGTGCGGATGCGGTAGTTGAGCTCCCAGTCCTGCGCGCGCTCGAACGTCTCGTCGTAGCCACCCACGCGGAGCAGCGCCGAACGGCGGAACACCCCGAGGTAGACGGAGTCGGCGGGGCCCGGACTGCCGCCGGTGTGGAACGGCGCGTTGCCCACACCGAGTCGCGTCGTCATCGCACGCGCCACAGCCTGCTCGAACGGCGACTCGCCCTCGGCGGCCATCACGCCGCCGACGTTGTCGGCCCCGGTGGCCTCGAGCGCCTGCACCGCGATCTCGACGTAGTCGGGTGGCAGCATCGCGTGGCCGTCGACGCGGACGACGACGTCGCGCCGGGACGCCGCGATGGCGGCGTTGAGGCCGGCGGGCGTGGCGCCGCGCGGGCTCGGGTTGGGCACGACGCAGACCGCCGGATGCTCGCGGGCGATGTCGTGCGCGAGGGCTTCGGTGCCGTCGGTGCTGCGGCCGACTGCGATGACGACCTCGAGGTCGCCGTCGTAGCGCTGCGCCAGGATGCAGCGCACGGCCTGCCGGAGGTGCCGCCGTTCGTTGAGGACGGTCATCACGACGGACACGGGAGGACGTGTCCGTGCCGTCGCGGGCATCCGTCGGGGCGAGTCGACCATGGCGGGCTCCAGGGTATCGGCGACCACTGCTCGCGCCCGCGACCGTCGCGCAGCATGTCTTCGGCACCGGCTCCCCGGTGAACGTGCACCGCCGTGCCGCTTCGGCGCTGTCAGCGGCTCCCGCAGGTGCGCTCGAGGTCGTCGGTGATGTCGCGCGGCTTGGCTGTCGCCGTGCCCGCGGGCTTGGCGCGCTTCGGCTTGGCGGCGCCGGTCCCCCCGGCGCCGGGGCGGTCGCCCCCGGCGAGCGACTTGTCGATGGCCCGCCGCACGATGCGCCGCATCCGGTCGAAGTCGGGGTCGACCGTGTCGATGACATCGCGGGTGAACGTCACGTTGACGATCCGGTGCTTGCGCGTGTCGAGCGCGATGTCGACGAGTTCGGGCAGCTGGCGCTGCGGGACGTTGGTGGAGACCAGGGCCTTCGCCGAGGCGGCGATCTCCTGGTAGTTGCGGATGACCTTCCACGGCTTGGCCTGGCCGAGAATCGCATTCATCACGCAGCGCTGGCGGCGCATGCGGGAGTAGTCGTTGCTGCCGAATCGACCGCGCGCGTACCAGAGCGCTTCGTAGCCGTCGAGATGCTTGTAGCCCGGCTCGATCCAGCCGTCGGGCTCCTCGATCACCACACCACCGGGGCCCATGCGCCCCCCGATCGGCACGCGCTCCTGGACCAGGATGTCGACGCCGCCCATCGCTTGGACGAGTCGCTGGAACCCCCGCAGGTTGACGAGGGCGTAGCGGTCGATCGGCAGCCCGGTGATCTCACCCGCCACCTGCATGATCGCCTCGGCGCCCGGATCCCTGGCGTGCGGGAAAAGCTCCCGATGCTGGGCACCGAAGACGTAGACGGAGGACAGCAGGCCGTCCTTGGCATCGAACCCGTTGGGGAACCGCTCCGCGAGGGGCGACTCGGGCGGGAACGGCGCCTCCTGCAGGCTGCGGGGCAGCGAGATCAGCACGGCCTTGCCGGTGCGCTTGTCGACCGACGCGACGAGCATCGAGTCGGTGCGCACACCTACGCGATTCTTGCCACCGTCACCGCCGAGCAGCAGGAGGTTGACGCGGCCGTTCGGCCGCTCCCTATTGCGCTTCGCCGTGATCGTGTGACTGTCCGCCCGGTCGACGAAGACGTCGCTGATGAGGTCCCGCTGGATGCCGGCGTAGCGGGCCGCCGCACCGACCGGTGTGAGGCCGACGACCGCGAGGGCGAGGGTCAGCGCGCCGGCGACCAGGCGCTGCACCGGCTCCCAGCGGTGGAAGCCGGCGATGTAGGCGGCGTGGAGCAGCAGCGCCAGCCAGCCGAGCCCCACGACTGCGGCTGCTGCACGCAGCGCCTGGAGCACGCCCGGGCGCACCGCGAGGCCGGCCAGACCAACGACGTCACCGCGGACCAGAACGTATGCCCCGAAGCCGAGCAGGCTCACCAGGAGCACCGCCCACAGCCCCAGCGC
>JALYNA010000094.1 GCA_030773455.1 Actinomycetota bacterium | reverse complement strand
ACGAGGCGACCACGAAGGCCGCCAAGGCACTCGGCGCTACGCCCCTGGAAGTAGCGACGGCCGCCCAACAGCTCTGGAACCACGGGATTGCGGCCGAACGGGACGGTCGAGCCGACGCACTCGGCCCAGCGCCAAACGCAAGGGCGCGGCAGGCCCAACGGGGCCACGTCACCCGGCGGCTACTCGAGGAACTGCGGCCGGTCATCGAGGAGATCAGGACCGACAAGCGCACAGAGGAGGGCGACCGTGGCAAGCATTGAGACGCGGCTGACCCGCAGGAACGGCCGCGAGGTCAAGGTCTACGACGTCCGGTTCCGCGACCCGGACGGGAAGCAGCGCAGGAAGACGTTCCCCAAGAAGGGCGACGCCGACCGGTTCGCGGCCACCGTTGAGGCGGACAAGCTGCGCGGCCTGTTCGTTGACCACAAAGACCGAACGACGGTTGCCGAGTACGCCCGCGCCTGGGCAGCCGCCCGACCGCACCGGGCAAGCACGGCCGCGAGGGTGTCGAGCCTCATCGACGTGCACATCGACGGCACGCGGCTCGGCGGCCGGCGGCTGGTCGACGTCCGCCCGTCGGAGGTGCAGGCATGGGCCAGCGACCGGGCGCAGGTGCTCGCGCCATCGACCCTGGGCGCCCTGGTGCGGCTGTTGCGCTCGATCTACAGCAGCGCGGTGCTCGACCGCCTGGTCGGAGTCTCCCCGGTGGTCCGGGTCCAGCTTCCTCGCGATGACCGGGAGCGGATCGTGCCGCTGACCGTCGCGCAGGTGCAGGCCCTCGCCGACGCGATGCGGGCACGCAGCCAGACCATGGTGATCGCCCAGGCCGGTCTGGGGTTGCGGCTCGGGGAGCTGCTGGCGCTGCGGGTGGAGGACGTCGACTTCCTGCGGCGGACGGCGCGGGTGGAGTCCCAGATCGCCCCGCGCACCAAGACCCGCACGGAGCCAAAGACGCCCCGTTCCCGGCGGACCATTCCGTTGCCCCAGGTCGTTGCTGACGCGCTGGCGGCCCACATCGTCCACTTCCCGCCCGGCCACGACGGGTCGCTGTTCATCACCAACACCGGGCAGGTCTACGGCCGCGAGTACTACGGCGCCCTGTTCGCGGCGGCGGTCAAGCGTGCCGGGCTACCGGCCGGGACCACCAGTCACGACCTCCGGCACCACTATGCGAGTGTGCTGCTGGCGGCCGGCGAGTCGGTGGTGGCGGTCGCCGAGCGCCTCGGCCACGAGAACGCCACGCTGGTCCTCAAGACCTACGGGCACCTCATGCCGGACTCGGAGGACCGCACTCGCCGGGCGGTGGACGAGGCGTGGAGTGCCATCACCGTGCCATCGGAGCAGTCGGCGACGCGCTGACCTGGGCAATGAGGAGGATTCGTGCAGTTCGGCCGGTACTACGAGGAGTTCCAGGTCGGTGCGGTCTACAAGCACTGGCCGGGCAAGACCGTCACCGAGTACGACGACCACCTGTTCTGCCTGATCACGATGAACCACCACCCGCTGCACCTGGACACCCACTACGCGGCGGAGACCACCGACTTCGGCAAGAACGTCGTCGTCGGGAACTACATCTACTCACTGCTGCTCGGCATGAGCGTCCCGGACGTGTCGGGCAAGGCCATCGCGAACCTGGAGATCGAGTCGCTGCGGCACGTGGCGCCGACCTTCCACGGCGAGACCATCTACGGCGAGACGACGGTCCTGGACAAGACCCCGTCGAAGTCCAAGGACGACCGCGGGGTCGTGTACGTCGAGACCATCGGCTACAAGCAGGACGGCACCGTGGTGTGCATCTTCCGGCGCAAGGTCATGGTGCCCAAGCGCTCCTACGGCGAGGCGCGCGGCGGCGAGCAGCCCGGCCGCCCGGAACCCCAGCGCCGCGACTGACCCGCGGCGCGCTGCCTGGCCGGGTCAGGACGGCAGCGCCCCCCAGCCGCGCAGCGTCTCCAGCAGCCGCGGCGTGCAGGGCAGCCGCTCGAGGTCGGCCGCGTCGGCGAAGGTGACGGCGTCCGCGTCGTCCCCCGCGACCGGCGCGGCCGCCGGGTCCAGCAGCGTGCAGGACAGGTCGACGACGGCGTAGACCACCCCGGCGCCTGGGATCCGGACCCGGCCCACCTCGGCGCCGGCCCGCACTGTCAGACCGGTCTCCTCGCGCACCTCGCGCTCGACCGCCGCGGCCACCGACTCCCCGGCCTCGACCCGCCCGCCGGGCACCGACCACAGCCCGCGGCCTGGCTCGTTGCCCCGACGGACGAGCAGCAACCGGCCGTGGTCGTCCAGCACCACCGCACCGACGCAGGCGACCACCGGCAGGCAGGGGTCGGCGTCGGGGGGCACGTCCGGAACGGTACGCACGGCCCCGGATGGGGCAGCGCTTGACGAACCCGCCAGGTCACAGGACGGTGATGCCCGATGACTGCCACCACGGTCTGTCCCCGCTGCGGCGAGCGGGTGGTCGTCCGCCCCGGGAACTCGGCTCAGGCATGGTGCCACGTGCACGGCGCGGTGACGCCGCTGCACCACACGCTCCTGGTGGGGCACGACGCCATCGCCGCGGTCACGGCCGATGCCCGGGTGCCGGCGTGGGTGCCCGATCCGATGCCACCGGGGTGGACGGTCACCGGCCTGGCGTGGGGCGGCGAGCCCGGCGCCCGCGCGATCGTCGTCGACTGCGCCGGGCCGGCGCCGCTCGGCGGCTCGGCCGAACTGGTGCTCGTCGCCGAGGAGCCGGGCACCGGCGTGGGCTGCGGGTACGCCGGGCTGCCCGGTCTGGACCCCGGCGACGTGATCTCCGGTCCCTCGTCGGCCGACGTGGATGCCGCGGGTCAGCGTGCGCCGCTGTGGGCTGTGCCCACGTCCGACGACCGGGCGGCCTTCGTGGGGGAGGCCTACGGCGTCTGGCTGTGGCTGGTCATGTGGCCGATGTCGGCCGCGTGGCTGCTCGCCGAGCAGCTGGAACTGCTCGACCTGCGCGAGCGCCTCTACCCCGACCTGCCACTCGGCCCGCCCAGCGAGCACCTCCTGCCCGGACCGTGACGGACCGGACCCGGACGACCCGGCAGAGAGGCGGCGTGTCCCCGGCGAGGACTCCCGGGGCGTGTGTTACCCATGGGGCTCGCGGTGCGGACACCCCGGTCGGCACGCCTGAGACGCCCCCGGAGGTGACGGTGAAGAAGGTCCTCACCTGGCTGGCGCTCGCCTTCGTGATCTTCTACATCATCTCGGCGCCGGAGAGCTCCGCCGACTTGGTCCGCACCGCCGGGCACGCCCTCGGGGACGCGGCGACGTCGCTCGCCTCGTTCTTCCAGTCCCTCGCCTAGGGCGGCCGGCGTGGGCGGCCCGGCAGCGCCGGCCTCCGACGGCCGCCGGCCGCGGTGGAGCAAGGACGCCGAGAAGTACCTGCTCCCGCACGAGCAGCCGCCCGTCGTCGCCACCCGCCGGCACTGGGCCGTGCTCATCAGACCGGTGGTCAAGGCGCTGCCGGCGCTGGCCGTCGGCGGCTGGCTGCTGTTGCTCGACCCGGACAACCGGATGCCCACCACCGTCGGCTTCCTCGTGCTCGTCGGTGCGCTGCTGTACCTCGTGCTGCGCGGCGGCGAGTGGTGGATGCGGCACTTCATCGTCACCAACCGCCGGGTGCTGCTGACCAGCGGCATCGTCGTCCGGACCGTGGCCCTGCTGCCGCTGCGCCGGATCACCGACCTCACCTACAAGGAGACGCTGCTCGGCCAGCTGCTCGGCTACGGCACGTTCCGCTTCGAGTCGGCCGGTCAGCAGCAGGCGCTGTCGGAGATCACCTACCTGCCGCGGGCGGACGTGCTGTACCGCGACGTGAGCAGCCTGCTGTTCGGCGCGGGGGTCGACAACAGCGGGGACGACGAGGACGCCGAACCGTCACCGTGGGGCGCCCGCCGGCCACCGCCACCCCCGCCACGTCCCGCGGCGGGTGGTCCGGCGGAGGGGTCGCGGGACACCGAGCCGATCCCGCCCCTGTCCTCTCGGCGTCCCGGGTCCGCCCGGGTGGCCGGTCGGCGCGTGCGGCACTCTGGACGCTGATGCGCATCGACCTGCACACCCACTCGTCGGTGTCCGACGGCACCGACAGCCCGCCCGAGCTGCTCGCCGCGGCACGGGCTGCCGGCCTGGACGTCGTCGCGCTCACCGACCACGACACCACCGCGGGGTGGGCCGAGGCGCAGCGGAGCCGCCCTGACGGGCTGACCGTCGTCCCGGGGATGGAGCTGTCCTGCCGCTGGTTCCCGGCCGGATCGCCGCCCATCAGCGTGCACCTGCTGGCCTACCTCTTCGACCCCGGGCACCCCGCGCTGGCCGCCGAGCGGGCCCGGCTGCGGAACGAGCGGCTCAGCCGCGGCGAGCGGATCGTGACCGCGCTCGCCGAGGCCGGCCACCCGGTCAGCTGGAGGGAGATCGTCGAGCGGTCCGACGGTGGGGTGGTGGGCCGGCCGCATGTGGCCCGCGCGCTGGTCGAGGCCGGCGTCGTCGAGTCGGTGGACCACGCCTTCGCCACGCTGCTGCACCACCGCAGCCCCTTCTACGTCGCCAAGGCAGACACCGACGTGCTCGAGGGCATCGCGCTGGTGCGCGCGGCCGGCGGGGTGCCGGTGTTCGCGCACGGCCTGGCCACCCGGCGGGGCCGGGTGGTAGGTGACGAGGCGATCGCGGCGATGGCCGGCGCGGGGCTGCTGGGCCTGGAGGTCGACCACCCCGACCACGACCGGGACGAGCGCGCCCACCTGCGGGGGCTGGCCGGCGAGCTGGGGCTGCTGGTGACCGGCTCCAGCGACTACCACGGGAGCAACAAGACGACGCCGATCGCCGCCTGCACCACCGCGCCGGACCAGTTCGAGGCGCTGCTGGCCGCCGGCACCGGGACCGCGCCGTTCGCCGGGACCGTCGGCACCCCGGGCTAGCGTGCCTCGCATGGCGGGCGCACAGCTGGAGATGCCGGGCATGCCGCGGCGGCTGTTCCCGGCCACGCCCAGCAAGCTGGCCACGTACAGCGACTGCCCGCGCCGCTACCGGCACGCCTACGTCGACCGGCCCACCCCGGCGAAGGGCCCGGCCTGGGCGCACAACAGCATGGGCTCGGCGGTGCACACAGCGCTGCGCTCGTGGTGGGAGCTGCCGCTGCCCGGGCGGACCCCGGCCGCGGCGCGCCAGCTGCTGTACGGCGTCTGGTCGACCGCCGGCTTCCGCGACGCCGAGCAGTCCGAGCGGTGGCGCACCCGGGCGGCCGGCTGGCTCACCGACTACGTCAGCGGCCTGGACCCCACCGACGAGCCGCTCGGCATCGAGCGGCAGGTCGCCGCCACCACCGAGCGGCTGGCGCTGTCCGGCCGGGTCGACCGCATCGACCAGCGCGGCGACGAGCTGGTCGTCGTGGACTACAAGACCGGCCGCGCGGTCTGCACCGACGACGAGGCCCGCGGCTCACCTGCGCTGGCCGCCTACGTGCTCGGCGTGCGCCGCACCCTGCGCCGTCCGTGCAGCCGGGTCGAGCTGCACCACCTGCCCTCCGGCACGGTGGCCGCCTTCGACCACACCGACCGCTCGCTGGCCAACCACGTCCGGCGGGCCGAAGACGTCGCCGCGGACATCGTCGCGGCCACCGCGGCGATCGACGGCGGGGAGGCCCCGGACGTGGCCTTCCCCGCGACCCCGGGCCGGCAGTGCGGGTGGTGCGATTTCCGCCCCAGCTGCGCGGTCGGGCGGGCGGCGACCCCGTCGCGGGAGACGTGGAGCTTCCTCGCCGAGGAGACGCCCGCGCAGACGTGAGGTCCGCTCCGCCGGTTCCCTCGGGCGCTCAGGCGCTGAGCTCCTCCGCCTCGGCGACGCGCTCGCGGGCCGACCGCACGATCGGCGACTCGCGCACCCGAGCGGGCACCGCCAGCGCGGCCTGCCGGAGCGCCCGCACGCCGGCGGTCGCGGCGACGTCGGTCAGGCCGTAGCCGGGCAGCCCGTAGAGCCGGCGCGCCCAGCGCGGCAGGGTCGCCGCCCCGAGCGCGGCCAGCGTGCCCCAGGCGGGCCGGGCAGGGGTGAGCACTTGCACCCATCCGGGCATCGGCGGGAGGAAGAGCCGGCGGACGCCGTCGATCGCCGCCGGTGTCGCCGCCAGCGACGGCCGGATGTCTTCGAAGTACGCGTCGAGCTCGGCCACGGTCCTGGGCACCAAGGACGACGGCACACCGACCAGCGCTGCGGACGCCGCCTGCTCGTCCACATAGCGGTCGGCGTCGTCGTCGGTGAGCGGCACGCCGGCCCGCCGCGCCGTCGTCAGCAGGGACTCGACCTCGCAGTTGTGCACCCACTGCAGCAGGTCCGGGTCGTCGACCCGATAGGCGCGACCCGTGGTCTCCTCGACGCCCGACAGCCGGCGGTGCAGCCCGCGGACGCGCGCCGCCATCCGCCGCGCGTCGGTGCGCGTACCGAAGGTCAGGGTCTCGACGTACTGGCCGGTGCGGGTCATCCGCATCCACCACTCGTCGCGGAAGCCAGTGGAGTTGCGCGCGACGCCGTCCATCGCGACCGGGTGCAGCGCCTGCAGGATGAGCGCCCGCATGCCGCCGATGTGGTAGCTCGGGTCGGCGTGGATGTGCCAGGAGACGCTCTGCGGCCCGTAGAACCCGAGCAGGTCCTCCTCGGCGCTCCAGTCGTCGGGCGACGGGAGCGGTGCGAGCCGGCTCACGACCGCACCCGCCACGGAGCACCAGAAGTCGACCAGCGCCTCAAGTGTGCGAGCCGGGTTCTCGATGGCCGGGGAGTGGATGGCCCCGGCGATCACCTCGTGCCGGGCGCCCAGCCGGCGGGCCATGTCCTCCTGCACGGCGGGCGTCCAGGCGTCGTCCGCGGTGCCGTACGCCACCAGCACCGGGACGCCGGTGGCCGCCAGCTCGGCGACCCGGTCCGGCTCGGTGGTCATCGCGGCGGCCATGCCGCGCAGCCCCGCGGCGGTGTTGGCGAGGAACCGCCGGGACAGGAACTCCCGTGTCGGCTCGGGGACCAGTTGGGCGCTCGGGTCGGTCATCGACAGCTGCTCGAGCGCCTCAGCCACCAGCGGCACGCCGCCGGCGTCCAGCAGCGGGGTGAGGTTCTCGAGCAGCTGGGCTCGCGCGCCGCCCAGCCGGGAGGGGCCCGAGCCGAGCAGGGTGAGCGTGCTGAACGCCGTCGGCTCGGCGAGGACGGCGGCCCGGGCGACCAGCCCGCCGAAGGAGTGTCCCAGCAGGTGCAGCGTCGTCACGCCCTCGGCGCGCAGCTGCCGGGCGACGGCGACGAGGTCCTCGGCCAGCTCGGCGACCGAGTAGCGGGCCGGGTCGTCGGGCCCCGGTGACTCGAACTGGCCGCGCTGATCGACGGCGACGACCCGGTACCCGGCGGCGCAGAGCGGCAGCAGCAGCGGCGCGAAGTCCTCCTTGCTGCCGGTGAAGCCCGCGACCAGCAGAACGGTGCCGCGCTCGCCGTCGCCCCCGGTGTCCAGCGCCACCAGCGGGCCCGCGCCGCCGTCGAAGGTGCGGTGCCGCGCGTCGTGGTCGGCCAGCTGGCGGAGGTCGTCGGGCGCGATGGCGAGGGGATGGTCCTCGGCACCGGCGGGTATCACCATGGCCACCAGTCAACCTCGCGCGGCGCGACCGTGCCGCGCCGGTGGATCAGCGGTACGCGAGCAGGCGGTCGGGCAGTTGGTGGACGACGACCGGGCCGGTCACGGAGACCAGCCCGCCGGCGCGCAGTGCGGGGGTGTCGACGCGCTGCAGCTCGTTGCCGGTCGCGAGGTCGCGGAGGACGACGGCGTCGCCCTCGGGCACCGGGACCGACGTCCCCGCGGCGAGCAGCGCGCAGTCGACCGGGCCGGCGGGCAGGCCGGTCGCCGGGGTGCGCCAGGAGACCGCGCCGGTGTCCTGGTCGACGACGGTCAGCGTGCCGCCGGCCCACACGAGCGCGCTGGTGTCGACGCCGGTCACGAGTACCTCCTCCGCGGGTCCGGCGACGGGCTGCCCCAGCGGGGCGCCGTCGGCACCGGCGAGCAGCTGCACGCCGTCGTCCCCGGCGAGCACGACCGCCTGCTCGACACCGGCCAGCATCGCCGTCCGGCCCACGTCGCGGGTCCACAGCGGGGTGCCGTCGTAGCCGTCGAGCAGGCGCACCTGCGCGGACCCGGCGCAGCGCTGCAGGACGACGACGCCCGCGCCGCCCACGTCGCCGCCGGCGAACGTGCAGCCCTCGTCCGGGTCCGCGCGCCAGCGGATGCTGTCGCCGACCGGGTCGAGGGTGAGCACGCCGGTCGGGCTGGTGGCCAGCACGATGCCCTCGGTGCTGGTGAGCACCGCGTCGGGGCGCAGGTCGAGGTTGCGGGTCCAGACCCGCACGCCGGTGTCGACGGAGAGGGCGACCGCCTCGTCGCAGCAGTCCTCGGTGCCGAAGACGGCGACGACGCGGCCGGCGACGAGGGTCCAGTCGCAGAGCCGGGCGTTGGCGCGGGTGTAGTGCCAGGCCTCCTCGCCGGTGCCGACCTCGAGCGCCCGCACCCCCGACCCGTCGCCGACGACGACGCGGCCGCCGTCCACGGTCGCCCGCGTCGCGCCGCCGCTCGCCGTCATCGGAGCGGTCCAGGCGGCGGATACGGCACCGGCCGGCGTCCCGCTGGGGACGTCGGCCGGTGCCGCTGTCGTACTGTCCGTGGCCGCTGCGTCCGAGCCCTGCCACAGCAGGGCCCCGAGGAGGACCAGCGCGAGGACGACCGCCGTCCACGCCAACACCCGCAACGGCGGGATCGGCCCCCTGCAGGGGCCCGCCGCGAGCTTGCCAGTGGCGGGCGAGGCCCCGTCCAGGACACCGCCCTGAGCGTGCGAAGGGTGGGAAGGACGGGGTCCTTCCACCTTCATCTAGGCGGCGGGGTCGGCCGAGCCCCGGCCGGACCCGCCGCGGCGACGCCGACGGCGCTTGCGGCCCGGGCTCTCGCCGGCCTCGGCGCCCTCGCCC
>JALYNA010000093.1 GCA_030773455.1 Actinomycetota bacterium | reverse complement strand
GGCCGACGCCATCGGCGACTTCGGCGCCGACGTGCGTGCGGCGATGGCCGAGCGGGAGGGGGAGCTGCGGGCCGGTACCGGCCTGGACGCCCCGCTGCCCGAGATCGACCAGGCGCAGCTGCCCGGCCGGCACGCCACCGGCCGCTGAGCCCCTCCGTCCCGCGGGACGGCCCCCTCGCCTCCCAGACCGAGTAGGACATGCAGACCGCCGAGATCCGCCGCCGCTTCCTCGAGCACTTCGCCACCCGTGGGCACACCGTCGTCCCCAGTGCCTCGCTGGTTTCGCCGGACCCGTCGCTGCTGTTCACCGTGGCCGGCATGGTGCCGTTCATCCCGTACCTGACCGGCCGGGAGCCGGCCCCCTACCCACGGGCCACCAGCGTGCAGAAGTGCGTGCGCACCCTGGACATCGAGGAGGTGGGCAAGACCACCCGCCACGGCACGTTCTTCCAGATGAACGGCAACTTCTCCTTCGGCGACTACTTCAAGGAAGGGGCGATCGAGCACGCCTGGCAGCTGATCACCGGCTCGGTGGACGACGGCGGGCTCGGGTTCGACCCGGAGAAGATCTGGGTCACCGTGTACCTGGACGACGACGAGGCCGTCGAGGCGTGGCAGCGGATCGCCGGCCTGCCGGACGAGCGCATCCAGCGCCGGGGGCTCAAGGACAACTACTGGCACACCGGCCAGCCCGGCCCCGGCGGCCCGTGCAGCGAGATCTACGTCGACCGGGGCCCCGAGCACGGCGCCGACGGCGGCCCGGTCGTCGACGAGGACCGGTTCCTGGAGATCTGGAACCTCGTCTTCATGCAGCACCAGATCGACGACGTGCGCAGCAAGGAAGAGTTCCGCATCGTCGGCGACCTGCCGAAGCGGAACATCGACACCGGCATGGGCCTGGAGCGGGTGGCCTACCTGCTGCAGGGCGTCGACAACCTCTACGAGATCGACGAGGTCTCGCCGGTGCTGCGCCGCGCGGCCGAGCTGGCCGGGGTCACCTACGGAGCCGACCGGGACGCCGACGTCCGGCTGCGGGTCGTGGCCGACCACGTGCGCAGCGGCCTGATGCTCATCGGCGACGGCGTCACCCCCGGCAACGAGGGCCGCGGCTACATCCTGCGCCGGCTGCTGCGCCGCGCCGTGCGCTCGATGAAGCTGCTCGGCGTCGACGAGGCCACCCTGCCCGAGCTGCTGCCGGTGTCCAAGGACGCGATGAAGGCCAGCTACTCGGAGCTGGAGGCCGACTTCGCCCGCATCTCGAGCGTCGCCTACGCCGAGGAGGAGGCCTTCCGCCGCACGCTGACCTCCGGGACGGCGCTGTTCGACACCGCGGTGCGCGAGGCCAGGGCCGCGGGGACGCCGTCGCTGTCCGGGGAGCAGGCGTTCGCCCTGCACGACACCTACGGCTTCCCGATCGACGTCACCCTCGAGATGGCCGCCGAGCAGGGCGTGCGCGTCGACGAGGACGGCTTCCGCGCGCTCATGCAGCAGCAGCGCGACCGGGCCCGCGCCGACGCCCGCGCGAAGAAGACCGGCGCGGTCGACGTCCTGGCCTACCGCCGGCTGCTGGCCGCCCACGGCCCCACCGACTGGCGGGCCTACGACACGCTGTGCACCGACTCCCGCGTGCTCGGCCTGGTCTCCGGGCTCACCGCCGAGGAGGGCTCGCCCAGCACCCCCGCCGGCCCCGGCGAGATCACCCGCGTGGTGCTGGACCGCACGCCGTTCTACGCCGAGTCCGGTGGCCAGGTCGCCGACGCCGGCAGTCTGACCTGGGACGGCGGGCGCGCCGAGGTGCTGGACGTGCAGCGCCCGGTCAAGGGTCTGGTCGCCCACCAGGTGCGGGTGCTGGAGGGCGAGCTGCGGGAGGGCGCCGAGCTGACCGCCGAGGTCGACCGCGAGTGGCGGCTGTCGGCCTGCCAGGCGCACTCGGGCACCCACATCGTGCACGCCGCGCTGCGCCAGGTGCTCGGCCCGCAGGCGCTGCAGTCGGGCTCCTACAACCGGCCCGGTTACCTGCGGCTGGACTTCGCCTGGCAGGGCGCGCTGACCGCGCAGCAGCGGCACGACATCGAGGACGTCGCCAACGCCGCCGTCCGCGCCGACCACCGGGTCACGGCGTCCTACATGACGCTGCCCGAGGCGCAGGCCTTCGGCGCGCTGGCGCTCTTCGGGGAGACCTACGGCGAGCAGGTCCGCGTCGTGGAGATCGGCGGCCCGTGGTCTCGCGAGCTCTGCGGTGGCACCCACGTCCGGAGCAGCGCGCAGATCGGCACGCTGGCGCTGACCGGCGAGTCCTCGGTCGGCTCGGGCTCGCGCCGGGTCGAGGCCGCCGTCGGGCTGGAGGGCTTCCGGTACCTGGCCCGCGAGCGCGACGTGGTGCGCCAGCTCGGCGAGCTGCTCAAGACGCCGACCGACGACGTGGTGGAGCGGGTCAGCGGCATGCTCGCCCGGTTGCGCGACGTGGACAAGGAGCTGGCCGAGCTGCGCGCCCAGCAGACCCTGGCCGCGGCCGGCGAGCTGGCGGCCGGGGCCCGCGACGTCGGTGGGGTGGCCGTGGTCACCGGCGCGCCGGGCGGTCTGGGTGGCGGGGACCTGCGCACGCTGGCCCTCGACGTGCGGGGGCGGCTGGCCGCCGACCGGCCGGCGGTGGTGTTGCTCGCGTCCGAGTCGGGGGGCAAGGTGGCTCTCGTGGCGGCCCTGAACCCGGCCGCACAGGAGCGCGGGCTCAGCGCCAGCGACGTACTGCGAGCGGCCGCCGCCCCGGTCGGCGGGCGTGGTGGAGGCAAGCCAGACGTGGCCCAGGGTGGCGGTACCGATCCCGCGGGCATCCCAGCGGCCCTCCAGGCCGGCGAACAGGCGGTAGCGACCGCCGCAGGGAGGTGAGCGGAGTGCCCGACCAGCACCCCGACCAGACCGGTCCGGCGGGCGAGCGCCCGATGCAGGGGCGTCCCGCCGTCCCCCCGGCGCGGCCGCAGCGCGGGCACCAGCCGGCCCCGCCGCAGGAGCCGGTGCACCACGCCACCGAGCAGATCGACCTGCGCGCCGCCTTTCCGCCGGTGCGGCACGAGACCGCCCAGATCGACCTCTCGGGCGCACTGGCCGGCGGCCTGCCGATCCCGCCGCGCCCGCGTCGACAGGGCCGCCGGCTCGGTGTGGACGTCGGCACCGTCCGGGTGGGTGTGGCGATCTCCGACCCCACCGGCACCCTGGCCAGCCCGCTGGAGACGGTGCAGCGGGCCCGGGACGAGTCCGATCTGGACCGCATCGCAGCCCTGGTCGTGGAACACGAGGTGACCGAGGTGATCGTGGGGGAGCCGAGGCACCTCTCGGGTGCGTCGGGCGCGTCAGCGAAGGACGCGCGTGCCTACTCTTGGGCACTCGCCGGGCGCATCGGTTCGGTGCCCGTCCACCTCGTCGACGAAAGGCTCTCCACCGTGACCGCAGCCAGTTCCCTCCGGGCGAACGGTCTGGACAGCCGTCAGCAGCGCTCGGTGATCGACCAGGCCGCTGCCGTGGTCATCCTCCAGGCCTATCTGGACGCGCAGCGGGAGCGCTCGTGACGGACCCGACCCCGTCGGGCCGGTGGGGTCGGCACGCCTCGCCGGAGTTCCCGAGCGGCGTGCCCGCGTCCGCCTGGCTGGCCTCGATGCCCAACCGCGTCACGACAGCGCAGGCCTCCGCCGTCCCGCCCGGCGACGACGGGCGGCACCCCGGGTCGCCGCCACGCCACCGCCTGGCCGACGAGGCCCGCGGCACCGGTCCGGGCTTTCCCGGCGCGGGCGCCGACGACCCGGGTTGCGGGCGTCCGCCGCGACCCTCCGAGCCGCACCCCTCCGAGCCGCTGCCCGACCTCCCGCCACGGCCGGAGGGCACCTGGTCCCGACTGTCCCGCCGTCCCGACGGCACCTCCGAGGACGCCACGGTCGGGCTGGGCGCCGTCCCTGCCCTCCCCGCCGTCCCCGGCGCGGACCCGGCCGACACCGAGGCGCTCGCCGCCGACCCGTACGCCTGGGACGACGCCGACTCCACCGGCGGCCTGGAGGTGCTCGGTACATCCGGTACGGAAGACGTCCGCCGCCGGCGCCGGGGCCGGCGCGCCGAGCCGCAGCACGACCACTACGACGAGGACGACCACGGTTCCGGCGGGGGCTCCGACGACCGGCCCCGCGGGGGCCCGGGCTCCGGCCGGCCACGCCGCCGGCGCAGCCAGCTGGCCGTCGTCGTCTCCCTTCTGGTCCTCGCCGGCCTGGTCGCCGGCATCGTCGTCGGCGGCAAGGCGCTGATCAACCTGGTCAACCCCCCCAGCGAGGACTACGCCGGGCAGGGCAGTGGCAGTGTCGAGGTGCGGGTCTCCTCCGGTGACACGCTCAGCGACATCGCCCGCACCCTCGTCACGCAGGACGTCATCGCCTCCGCCGGCCCGTTCGTGGAGGCAGCCGAGACCGAGCCCGCGGCGACCGGCATCCAGCCCGGCGTCTACGCCATGCGGTCGCGGATGAGCGGCGCGGCCGCCCTGGACCTGCTCCTGGACCCGGCCACCCGGATGGTCTTCCGGGTGACGGTTCCCGAGGGCTTCACCGTACGTGCGGTGCTCCAGCGGCTGGCCGAGACCACCGGCAGGCCGCTCGCCGAATTCGAGGCCGCGATCGCCGACCCGGCTGCGCTGCGCCTGCCCGCCTACGCCACCGGTCGGCCGGAGGGCTATCTCTTCCCCGCCACCTACGAGTTCACCCCCGACGACACCCCGGTCGACATGCTCCGCGAGATGGTCGCTCAGTTCACCGCGACTGCGGAGGGGTTGCAGCTCGAGCAGCGTGCCGCCGCGGCCGGGCGGACGCCGGCCGAGATCGTCACCGTGGCCTCGATGGTGCAGTCGGAGACCCGTTTGGACCAGGAGCGGGCCGACGTCGCCCAGGTCGTCTACAACCGGCTCGGCCAGGGCATCCCGCTGGGCATCGACGCCGCCCTGTCCTACGGGCTGGGCAAGAACGGCAACGACCTGACCGTGAGCGACCTGCAGACCGACAGCGCGTACAACACCCGGACCCGGGCCGGGCTGCCGCCGACACCGATCAGCTCGCCAGGCGAGGCCAGCCTCGAGGCGGCGCTCGCGCCCAGCACGGGAGACCTCCTGTACTACGTGCTGGAGAACGCCGACGGCAGCCACTTCTTCACCGCCGACTACGCGGAGTTCCAGGCGGCGCGGGCGCGGTGCGCCGCCGCGGGCCTCGGCTGCGGTGGCTGACGGGAGGGCTGCCGGGTCCAGGCGGGCCGCCGTCCTCGGCCGCCCGGTAGGGCATTCGCTGTCCCCGCTGCTGCACCGGGCCGCCTACGCGGCGCTGGGCCTGCACGACTGGACCTACGACGCCCTCGACGTCGGCGCGGAGGACCTGCCGGTGCTGCTGGCCGGCCTCGGCGAGGAGTGGCGCGGCTTCTCGGTGACGATGCCGTGCAAGCAGGCCGCGGTGGACGTCGCCGACGTGGTGGAGCCGCTGCCCCGCCTGCTGCACGCGGCCAACACGCTGGTGCGCACCCCGGCGGGCTGGCGGGCGGAGAACACCGACGTCCTCGGCGTCGGGACCACCCTGCAGCAGGCGGGGATCACGCAGGTCGCCCGCGCCGCGATTGTCGGCGCCGGGGGGACGGCGGCGGCCGCGGCGGTCGCGCTGGCCTCGCTGGGCGCCGAGCAGATCGACGTCGTCGTCCGCGAGCCGGCCCGCGCCGTGGACCTGCTGCGGGTGCTCGACAGCCTCGGCGTCCCGACGACGGTGGTGTTGCTGGACTCGGCCGTCGTGGACGCCGACGTCGTGGTGAGCACCGTGCCGGTCGGGGGGCAGCCGGCCGCGGCCCGGCTGCCCTGGACGGCGGGCCACACCGTCCTCGACGTGCTCTACGACCCGTGGCCGACCGCGCTGGCCACCGCCGTCACCGAGGTCGGCGGCACCGTCGTCGGCGGCCTCGAGGTGCTCTTCTGGCAGGCCACCGCGCAGGTGGAGCTCATGACCGGTCAGCCGGCGCCGCTGATGGCCATGCGCGGCGCCCTCGACGCCGCCGTCGGTCCCCGCTGACCGGCGTGCCCGCCGCCGACCTCCCGGCCGGCGTCGTCGCCGCCCTGGCGCTCGCCGGCGGCCTGGTGCTGGGTCCGTGGCTGGCGCGGGTGCAGGTCCGGCTGGCCCGGCGGGACGACGCGGCGTCCGCGACCCCGCTGCGCACCGCGCTCACCGCCGTCCTCGTCGCGCTGGCCTCGCTGGGCGCCGAGCAGATCGACGTCGTCGTCC
>JALYNA010000092.1 GCA_030773455.1 Actinomycetota bacterium | reverse complement strand
GTCCCCGGCCGGCCGGGGACGGAACCACACGGTCGGCCCGTGGGTGCGCGGCTGGACCGAGGCGGGTCACCGGGCGGCCGTCGAGCGGGTCCGGGAGCACATCGCCGCGGGCGACACCTACCAGCTGAACCTCACCGTGCGAATGGCCGCGCAGGTCGCCGGCGACCTCGAGGAGTTCTACGCCGACCTGGCCTGCGCGCAGCGGGGCTCCTACGCCGCCTACCTGGACCTGGGCCGGCACGCCGTGCTCTCGGCCAGCCCGGAGCTGTTCTTCCGGTGGACCGGTGAGGAGCTGCTGACCCGCCCGATGAAGGGGACGGCGCGCCGCGGGGCCACGCCCGCCGAGGACGAGCAGGCCCGCGCGCGGCTGCTGGCCAGTGACAAGGAGCGGGCCGAGAACCTGATGATCGTCGACCTGCTGCGCAACGACCTGGGTCGCGTGGCCGAGGTGGGCAGCGTCGGCGTCCCGGCGCTGTTCACCGCCGAGCGGTACGAGACGGTGTGGCAGCTGACCTCCGACGTGACCGCCCGCACCCGGCCGGGCACCGGCCTGGTCGACGTCTTCGGCGCGCTGTTCCCCTCAGGTTCGGTCACCGGCGCGCCCAAGCGGCGGTCGATGGAGCTGATCGCCGCGCTCGAGCACGAGCCGCGCGGCGTGTACTGCGGCGCGGTCGGCTGGGTCGCGCCGCCGGGGTCCGGCGAGCGGGCGGTGTTCAACGTGGCGATCCGGACCGTCACCGTCGACCGGGGAACCGGCACAGCGGTGTACGGCACCGGGGGCGGGATCACCTGGTCCTCCGACCCGGCGGCCGAGCACGCCGAGCTGCTGGCGAAGGCCGCGATCCTGCAGGAGCGGCCCGGGGAGTTCGCGTTGCTGGAGACGATGGCCGCCGAGGCCGACGGCGGGCTGCGCGACCTGGACCGGCACCTGGCCCGCCTCGCCGGCTCCGCCGCCTGGTTCGGCTTCCCGTTCGACGACGCCGCGACGCGGGTGCGGCTGGCCGCGGCCGTCCCCCCGGGGACGGCGGCCAGAGTGCGGCTGCTGCTGCACCGCGACGGACGGGTGGACGTCGAGCGGCACCCGCTCCCACCGCCCGCGCAGGGCCCGGTGCGGCTGGCCGTCGACGAGGAGCCTGTCGACCCGGGATCGGTGTGGCTGCGGCACAAGACCACCCGCCGCTCCGTCTACACCGAGGCCGCGGCCCGGCACCCGGACGCCGACGACGTCGTCCTCACCAACGCCTCCGGGCACGTCACCGAGACGACGATCGCCACCCTCGCGGTGCGGCTGGACGGCCGCTGGTGGACGCCCCCGCTGTCGGCCGGCTGCCTGCCCGGGGTCGCCCGCGCCCGGCTGGTCGGGCAGGGGCGGCTGCGGGAGCGCGACCTGACACCGGGGGACCTGCGGCGCGCCGAGGCCCTCGCCGTCGTCAACTCGCTGCGCGGCTGGCGCCCCGCCGTCCTCCTCTGACCGGGGGCGGGAGAGGTCCAGCACCGCGACCCCACGGCCGGGACGAGCGGCACGGCGAGCAGGAGCAGGCGACCCACCAGGCGGGGCGCGGCTCCGCCGGCGAAGAGGGTCCACAGGGCGGCCGGCGTCCCCCGCGCAGCTGCGGCCACGACTGCCTGACCGTCCGGCCCGACCGGGTTGCGTCCACCGGGCGCGCGCGTGGAGGCTGACGGAGAGCTCTTCCACCTGGAAGGAACTGCCGTGCCCCGACCGACCGACGCCGAGCTGTTCCACCTGGGTGACCTGCCGTTGCAGAGCGGTGCGACGCTGCGGAACGCACAGCTCGCTTACGAGACGTACGGCACCCTGAACGCCGACCGGTCCAACGTGATCGTGCACCCACGTGGTTCAGCGCCTGGCACGACGCCAACGAGTGGTCGATAGGCCCCGGCCTGGCCTGTGACCCGGAGCGTTACTTCATCGTCGTCCCGAACCAGTTGAACAACGGCCTGTCGACCTCCCCCAGCACCACTCCTCCACCGTTCGACGGACCGCACTTCCCGCCGGTCACCTTCCACGACCAGATCGAGGCCCAACACCGCCTGCTCACGCAGCAGTGGGGCATCGAGTCGATCGAGCTCGTGCTGGGCTCCTCCATGGGCGCCGGTCAGACCTACCAGTGGGCGGTCAGCCACCCCGAGATGGTGAAGCGCGCCGCGCCCATCGTCGGCTCCAGCCGCACCAGCGAGCACAACCAGGTCTTCATCAAAAGCCTGCGTGCCGCTCTCACCTTCGACCCGGCCTTCAGGCGCGGTGAGTACTCCCGCGACGCCCGCCCCACGGCCGGCATGCGGGCCTTCGCCCGGATCTACGCCAGGGTGGGGGCTGTCCCAGGCGTTCTACTGGCAGCGCGAGTACCGCAGCATGGGCTACTCCTCCCTCGAGGACTTCTTGGTCGGGTTCTGGCTCGACGAGGACCGGGACCCGAACAACCTGCTGCTGGCGATGCTCTGGACCTGGGAGCATGGGGACGTCGGCCGAACCCCGGGCTTCGACGGCGACACCGAGGCGGCGCTGCGCTCCATCCGCTGCCCACTGGTGGCCATGCCGGCGCGGACGGACCTCTACTTCCCGCCCGAGGACGAGCAGTGGGCCTCCCAGTTGATCCAGCGGGGAGAGGTGCGGGTCATCGACACGATCTGGGGCCACTTCGCCGGGCTGGGGATGAACGTCGCCGACAACGCCGTCGTGGACGAGACGCTGCAGGAGTTGCTCGCCCGTCCGGTGTGACGGCCCGACGGACCCCGGACAGCACAGCGGGCCGCGACCGGGGATCCCGGTTGCGGCCCGCCGGCCGTGCTGGTGGTGGTGCCGGGGTCAGCCGGCGACGACGACGCGCTCGTTGGGCACCGTGTGCGTCATCTTCAGGCCGGCGACCTCGCGCGGACCGTTCTTGCCGAGGTTGGCCACGCGCTGCAGCTCCTGCTCGGAGAGGGTCTGCGTCTGCAGCGGCTCCAGGCCGCGGACGTCGTCCGCGGTGATGCCCAGGCCCTCGCCGACCCGCTGGCCGAGCTCGTCGTCGCACATGAAGAAGTGCCAGACCATCCGCTGCTGGACCTCGCGGACCGCCTCGCCGATGTTGTCGACCAGGTTCTTGACCAGGTCGTTCTTCTCCCACTGCTCCATGAGCTGGTAGCGCTGCCCGGCCTGGGTGTAGTCGTTGGTCCGGGGAAGGCGCTTGCGGGTGAGCCGCCCGGTGATCACCGGGCCCTGCTCGTCGTGGGTCGGGTACTGCGCCTCACGCAGACCGCCCATGACCGACGGCTCATAGTTGACGTGCGGGTTCTGGCCTTCGCCGAGGTCCACCCCGTACGACATCTGCCCGCCGCGCTGGTTGGTGGCGACCCGGGCGTTCTTCGCCGAGTTGATCGGCAGCTGCAGGTAGTTCGGACCCACCCGGTAGCGCTGGGTGTCGGAGTAAGAGAACGTCCGGCCGACCAGCATCTTGTCGTCGGAGAAGTCGAGCCCGTCGATGAGGACGCCGGTACCGAAGGCGCTCTGCTCGTTCTCGTTGTGGTGGTCGGAGACGTTGCGGTTCAGCGTCATCGTGCCGACGAGCTTGGGCTCGAACTCGTTCTCCGGCCAGACCTTGGTGTCGTCCAGCGGGTCGAAGTCCAGCTCGGGGTGCTCGTCGTCGCTCATCATCTGGACGTACAGGTCCCACTGCGGGTAGTCGCCGCGCTCGATGGCGTCGAAGAGGTCCTTCGAGGCGTGGCCGAGGTCGTTCGCCTGGATGGCCGCGGCGTCGGCCGCGGTCAGGCTCTTGACGCCCTGCTTCGGGAGCCAGTGGTACTTCACGAGGTGGCTCTCACCCTGGGCGTTGACCCACTTGTAGGTGTTCACGCCGAAGCCCTGCATGTGCCGGTAGTCCGCCGGGATGCCGCGCGGGGAGAAGAGGTTGACCAGCATGTGCATGGCCTCGGGCGTCTGCGACATGAAGTCGAAGATGCGGGCCGGCTCCTGGCGGAACGTGATCGGGTCCGGCTTGAGCGAGTGGATGACGTCGGGGAACTTGATCGCGTCGCGGATGAAGAAGACCGCGAGGTTGTTGCCGACGATGTCCCAGTTGCCGTCCTCGGTGTAGAACTTCACCGCGAAGCCGCGCGGGTCGCGCGCCGCCTCCGAGGAGTCCCGGCCACCGATCACGGTGGAGAACCGGATGGCGAGGTCGGTCTTCTTGCCAGGGGTGTTGAACAGCTTGGCGCGGGTGTAGCGCTCGATCGGCTCGTCGCCCCACTTTCCGGTCGCCTCGAACTCGCCGTAGGCGACGAAGCCGCGCGCGTGCACGACACGCTCCGGGATCCGCTCCCGGTCGAAGTGGCTGATCTTCTCCAGGAACTGGTAGTTCTCCAGCGTCGCCGGGCCCCGGGCGCCCACCGTCCGCTGGTTCTGGGTGTCGTAGACCGGGTGACCCTGACGGTTGGTCAGGACCGGACGGCCGGCCTCGCTGGGGGCGGGGCCCTGCGATGCGACATCGGTCATGCTCGTACTCCTCCTCGGTTGTCGTGCTGATGGACCTGCACGGCCTCTCCCGGCGTCCCTACCCGGCACTCGCGGCACAGACCCCAGAAGACGACCTCCGCCTCGTCCACGACGAAACCCGCCGCGTCCGAGGGCGTGAGGCACGGAGCCGCTCCGACGGCGCAGTCGACATCGGCGACGGCACCACACGAGCGGCAGACCAGGTGGTGGTGGTTGTCGGCGACACGCAGCTCGAACAGCGCGGGAGCGCCGGCCGGCTCGATCCGGCGGGCCAGGCCGCGGGAGACCAGCGCCTCCAGCACCCCGTACACCGCTTGCGGCGACACCGTGGGGTGCACGGCGCGGGCGGCGGTGACGATGGTGTCGACGTCCGCGTGCGGACGCTCGGCGAGCACCTGCAACACCGCCAGCCGGGGCCGCGTGACGCGCAGCCCCGCGGTGCGGAGCTGGTCCCGCCAGGTCGTCTCCATCGCCAGTCACTCAACACCGTTGTCTTGACTGATGCAAGACAACGGCGGGGTGGTGGTGGACCAGTCGACCTCAGCTGGCGCCGGTCGCGGGCGCCATGATCATCGGCGTCTGGCGGTGCGACACGCCCGCCGACACCACCAGCTGCCGATGATCACGGCGGGAATCCGCTGCGGTCGCGCACCTCAGGCGAAGACGATCGTCTTCTCGCCGTCCACGATGACCCGGTCCTCCACATGCCAGGTGACCGCCTGGGCGAGCACCTGGCGCTCGACGTAGCGGCCGATCCGGCGCATGTCCTCCACCGTCGCGCGGTGGTCCACGCGGGCGACCTCCTGTTCGATGATCGGCCCGGCGTCCAGCTCCGGCGTCACGTAGTGGGCGGTGGCCCCGATCAGCTTCACGCCGCGGTCGTGCGCGGCCCGGTACGGGTTCGCCCCGACGAAGGCTGGCAGGAAGCTGTGGTGGATGTTGATCAACCGCTCCGGGAACCGGCCGCAGAACTCCGGCGAGACGATCTGCATGTACCGGGCCAGCACCACCAGGTCGACGTCCCCGACCTGCTCCAGGGCCCGCTCCTCGGCCGCGGCCTTGGTCTCCGGCGTCACCGGCACGTGGTGGAACGGGACGCCGGCCGCGCGGGCGACCGGTTCGAGGTCGGGGTGGTTGGAGACGACGACGGCGATCTCGGCGCGCAGGTCACCGGCCCGCACCCGGTAGAGCAGCTCCTGGAGGACGTGGTCGGTCTTGGAGACGAACACCGCCAGCCGCGGCCGGTGCGCCGCCTCGGTCAGCCGCCAGGTGAACTGCCACTGCTGCGCGAGCAGTGCGAGAGCGCCCTCGAGCTGCTGGCGCCGCCCGGCCAGGTCGGCGAGGAAGAACTCGAGCCGCAGCGTGAACGTGCCGCCCACCGGGTCCGAGGAGTGCTGCTGGGAGTCGATGATGTTCGCCCCGACGTCGGCCATCAGCCCGCTGATGACGGCGACGATCCCCGGGCGGTCGGGGCAGCGGACGACCAGACGGCCGACGTCGACGAGCCGGACGTCGCTCGGGCCGGCAGAGGGCAGTTCAGCGGACACGGGAGGGAGGATGCCAGGCACGGCCGCACCCACCCAGCCGGCTCCCCCACAGGTGTCAGACCGGCGGCAGCACGGCGCGCTGCGCCCCGGCGATGTCGAACAGGTCGCCGTAGTCCTCGACCCGGGCCAGGACGTCCTCGGTGCGGAAGCGCAGCGAGCCAGGGTCGGCGCCGTCGAGCACCGCCTCGACCTCGTCCCAGCCGATCGGGGTGGACACCGTCGCGTCGGGCCGGGCGCGCAGCGAGTACGGCGCCACCGTCGTCTTGGCCGGGTTGTTCTGGCTCCAGTCGATAAGCACCTTCCCCGGCCGCAGCACCTTCTCCATGCGCCAGACGACCCGGTCCGGCGTCTGCGCCGAGAGCTCCTGCGCCAGCGCCTTCGCGTAGCGGCTCGGGTGCTCGCGGCCGGACACCCGGATCGGCGCGTACACCTGCATGCCCTTGGAGCCCGAGGTCTTGACCACCGGGTCCAGGCCGTCGTCCACCAGCCGCTCGCGCAGCCGGTCGGCGACCTCGCAGCACTCCAGGATCCCGGCGTCGGGGCCGGGGTCCAGGTCGAGGACCAGCAGGTCCGGCAGCGCCGGCTGGCGCCGGCTGCCCACCTGCCACTGCGGCACGTGCAGCTCCAGCGCGGCGAGGTTGGCCGCCCACGCCAGGTCGGCGACGGTCTCCAGGATCACCATGTCTAGGGTCTCCCGGCCCCGCGAGCTGCCGGGGCTGGGCACGGTCACCCGCCGCACCCAATCGGGGGCGTGCCGGGCGCTGTTCTTCTCGAAGAACGCCTGCCCCTCCACCCCGTCGGGCCAGCGGGTGAAGGTCACCGGCCGGCCGGACAGGTGCGGCAGCAGCACCGGGGCGATGCGCACGTAGTAGTCGATGACCTGGGCCTTGGTGAAGGAGACCTCGGGGAAGAGCACCTTCTCCAGGTTGGAGACGTGCAGCTGCCGCCCCTCCACCCGCACCAGCTGCCGACTCACCTGGCCACCCGTACCCGGCTCACCACTCCTCGACCACGTCCTCCGGTGCCAGGTCCTCACGCAGCCCGCGCCACGAGGGGTGGCGCATCCGGCCGTTGGCGGTCCACGCGGCGAACGCCACCTCACCGACCAGCTCCGGCGCCACCCAGTGCGCGTCGCGGGTGACCTCACGCGGCAGCGCGTCGCCGAAGGGTGGCGCGTGGGCCGGCGTGAACAGCGGCTCGAGCTCCTTCAGGGCCGCCGCCGTGAAGCCGGTGCCGACGTGCCCGGCGTAGACCAGCCGGCCGGCGTCGTCGTGCACGCCCACGAGCAGGGAGCCCACTCCCCCGGCCCGCCGGCCCTGCCCGGGGCGCCAGCCGCCGACCACCACGGCCTGGGTCCGGACGTTCTTCACCTTGCGCCAGTCAGGGCCGCGGAGCCCGGGGCGGTACGGCGAGTCCAGCCGCTTGGCGACGACACCCTCCAGGCCGTTGTCCCGGCTGGCGGCCAGCACCGCGGCGCCGCCGCCGCGGAACCACGGCGTGGGCAGCCACCGCTCTCCCGCGACGCCGAGCGCCTCCAGCCGCTCCCGGCGCTGGACGTACGGCAGCGCGACCAGGCTCTCGCCGTCCTCGGCCAGCAGGTCGAACACCAGGTAGGTGACCGGCGCCGCCGCGGCCATCCGGCGCACCTCCGGGCCGGTGCGGTGCATCCGCCCCTGCAGCTCGCCGAAGTCGGGCCGGCCGCGGGCGTCGAGAGCGACGATCTCCCCGTCGACGACCGCGTCGTGCTCGACCAGCGTTGCAGGCAGTCGGCTAAGTTCGGGATAACGGACGGTGATGTCGGTGCCGCTGCGAGCCCACAGCGTCAGCGCCCCGGCGCGGACGACGGCCACCGCCCGGACGCCGTCCCACTTGAACTCGTAACCCCAGGCGTGGTCCTGCGCGGTCGGCGGCAGCTCCCCCGCCGTGGCGAGCATGGGCACCAGCGGCGCGCCCTCCGCCGGGGCGTCGAGCGCTCGGATGGACCACCTGCCGTCGGGCGACCGGAACAGGACGTGCCGGCCGCGCAGCCGGCGCCCGGCCAGGGAGACGACGACGCGGTCGTCGGTCCACTCCTCGGTGGCGTAGCGCCCGGCGTCCCATGTCGCCCCGACCGGCGCCGCGGACGCGGTCGGGACGGCGGGCAGCGCCGGCCCGCGCGCCGTCGGGGGCCCCTCCGGCAGCTCCCAGCACCACGGCACGC
>JALYNA010000091.1 GCA_030773455.1 Actinomycetota bacterium | reverse complement strand
TCGCCGTCCCGCCGCTGTTCACCCCGGCCGACCTGGACCGGCTGGACTTCCTGGACACGTTCCCGGGTCTGCCGCCGTTCCTGCGCGGGCCCTACCCGACCATGTACACGACCCAGCCGTGGACGGTGCGCCAGTACGCCGGGTTCTCCACCGCGTCGGAGTCCAACGCGTTCTACCGGCGCAACCTGGCGGCCGGGCAGAAGGGGCTCTCGGTCGCCTTCGACCTGCCCACCCACCGCGGCTACGACTCCGACCACCCGCGCGTCCCCGGCGACGTCGGTATGGCGGGCGTGGCGATCGACTCGATCCTGGACATGCGGCAGCTCTTCGACGGCATCCCGCTGGAGAGGATGTCGGTCTCGATGACGATGAACGGCGCCGTCCTGCCGGTGCTGGCGCTCTACATCCTGGCGGCCGAGGAGCAGGGGGTGAGCCCGGATCGGCTGACCGGGACCATCCAGAACGACATTCTCAAAGAGTTCATGGTGCGCAACACCTACATCTATCCGCCCAAGCCCTCGATGCAGATCATCAGCGACATCTTCGCGTTCACCTCGCAGCAGATGCCGCGGTACAACTCGATCTCGATCTCCGGCTACCACATCCAGGAGGCCGGGGCGACGGCCGACCTGGAGCTGGCGTACACGCTCGCCGACGGGGTGGAGTACCTGAAGGCGGGCAAGGATGCCGGGCTTGACGTCGACGCGTTCGCGCCGCGGCTGAGCTTCTTCTGGGCGATCGGCATGAACTTCTTCATGGAGGTCGCGAAGTTGCGGGCGGGGCGGTTGCTGTGGGCGCGGCTGGTGAAGGAGGCCGGCGCGCAGCACGACAAGTCGCTGTCGCTGCGCACCCACTCGCAGACCTCGGGCTGGTCGCTGACCGCGCAGGACGTCTACAACAATGTCGTCCGCACCTGCCTGGAGGCCATGGCCGCCACCCAGGGGCACACCCAGTCGCTGCACACCAACGCCCTGGACGAGGCGCTGGCGCTGCCCACCGACTTCTCCGCCCGGATCGCCCGCAACACCCAGCTGCTGCTGCAGCAGGAGTCCGGGACGACGCGGGTCATCGACCCCTGGGGCGGCTCGGCCTACGTCGAGCGGCTGACCTACGACCTGGCCCGCCGCGCCTGGGCGCACATCGAGGAGGTCGCCGAGCACGGCGGCATGGCGCAGGCGATCGACGACGGCATCCCGAAGCTGCGCATCGAGGAGGCCGCGGCCCGCACCCAGGCGCGCATCGACTCCGGCCGGCAGCCGGTCATCGGCGTGAACAAGTACCGGGTCCAGGCCGACGAGGCGATCGAGGTGCTGCGGGTCGACAACGCCGACGTGTTGGCCCAGCAGAAGGCCAAGCTGGCGGAGCTGCGGGCCTCCCGGGACGACGGCGCGGTGCGCGAGGCGCTCTCCCGGCTGACCGACGCGGCACGGGCCGCGGCGGAGAACCGGCGCGGGAACGACCTCGACGCCAACCTGCTCAAGCTGGCGGTCGACGCGGCCCGCGCCAAGGCGACCGTCGGCGAGATCTCCGACGCGCTCGAGGAGGTGTACGGGAGGCACGCCGGCCAGGTGCGCACCATCTCCGGTGTGTACCGCGACGAGGCGGGAGCATCGGGGCCGATAGAGGAGACCCGCCGGATGGCCGAGGCGTTCGCCGACGCCGAGGGACGCCGGCCGCGCATCCTGGTGGCCAAGATGGGCCAGGACGGCCACGACCGCGGGCAGAAGGTCATCGCCACGGCCTTCGCCGACCTCGGCTTCGACGTCGACGTCGGTCCGCTGTTCCAGACGCCGGAGGAGGTCGCCCGGCAGGCGGTGGAGGCCGACGTGCACGTCGTCGGCGTCTCCTCGCTGGCCGCCGGCCACCTGACGCTGGTGCCCGCGCTGAAGCAGGCGCTCGCCGACCTCGGGGCCGAGGACGTCGTCATCGTGGTCGGCGGGGTCATCCCGCCCGACGATGTGCCGACGCTCAAGGAGATGGGCGCGGCCGAGGTGTTCCTGCCTGGCACGGTCGTCGCCGAGGCGGCGCAGGGGCTGCTGCGGACGCTGTCTGCGCGCCTCGGCCACTGATGGCGAGACCTGTCGA